>DATABU010000210.1:0-3768 GCA_036259415.1 Longimicrobiaceae bacterium | reverse complement strand
GAGTGGGCGGTGGTGGACAACCTCTCCGACGGGCGCGTGGAGGTCTCCTTCGCCTCCGGGTGGCACGCCGACGACTTCGCGCTGGCGCCGGAGCGCTACGCCGGGCGCCGGGAGGCGATGTTCGCGGGGGTGGAGGAGGTGCGGCGGCTCTGGCGCGGCGAGAAGGTCGCGCGCACCGGGGGGACGGGGGAGACGGTGCGGGTGGGGACGCTGCCGCGGCCGGTGCAGCCGGAGCTCCCCGTCTGGATCACCGCGGCGGGGAGCCCCGACACCTTCCGCCGCGCCGGGAGGATCGGCGCGCACCTGCTGACGCACCTCCTCGGGCAGAGCGTGGAGGAGCTGGCCGAGCGCGTCCGCGCCTACCGCGAGGGGCGCCGGGAGGGCGGGCACGACCCGGCGGCGGGGAGGGTCGCCCTGATGCTGCACACCTTCGTCGGGGACGACGGGGAGGCGGTGCGGGAGACGGTGCGCGGCCCCTTCCGCGAGTACCTGCGCAGCTCGTTCGACCTGGTGCTCCGGCTCGCCGACCCGGGAGTGGACGCGGCGTCGCTCTCGCCGGACGACGTGGAGCGGATGCTGGACCTGGCCTTCGAGCGCTACCACGCGACGAGCGGGCTGATGGGGACGCCGGAGGCGTGCCTGGAGACGGTGCGGCGGGTGCGCGCGGCCGGGGTGGACGAGATCGCCTGCCTCGTCGACTTCGGCGTGGACGAGGACCTCGTGCTGGCGAGCCTGGGCGGGATCCGCCGGGTGATGGAGGAGGCCAACCGGCCGGGGGCCGCCCGGGCGCCCGGGGAGCCCTCCGTCGCGGAGCAGGTCCGGGCGAACGGCGTCACCCACCTCCAGTGCACCCCGTCGCTGGCGGGGGTGCTCGCCGCCGACCCGGAGACGCTGCGCGCGCTGGGCGGGCTGCGCTGCATCCTCCTGGGCGGCGAGACGCTCCCGCCCCCGCTGGCGGCCCGGCTCCGCGCGGAGACCGGCGCCCGGGTGCTGAACCTGTACGGCCCCACCGAGGCCACCGTCTGGGCCACGGCGCACGAGGTGGGGGACGCGGAGGGGCCGGTCCCCATCGGGACCCCGCTGGCGAACACGCGGGCGTACGTGGTGGACGCGCGGCTCGGCCTGGCGCCGCCCGGCGCCGCGGGGGAGCTGCTGGTCGGCGGGGCGGGGGTGGCGCGGGGCTACCTGGACCGGCCGGAGCTGACGGCCGAGAGGTTCGTGCCCGACCCGTTCGCGGCGGAACCCGGCGCGCGGGCCTACCGCACCGGCGACCGGGCCCGCCTCCGCGCCGACGGCGTGCTGGAGTTCCTGGGCCGCGCCGACCAGCAGGTGAAGGTGCGCGGCCACCGCGTGGAGCCGGGAGAGGTGGAGGCCGCGCTGGACGCCCACCCCGGCGTGCGGGAGAGCGCCGTGGTGGCGGTGCGGGACGGGGCGGCCGGGGAGCTGCGCCTGGCCGCGTACGTCGTCCCCCGCGCGGGCCGGGCGCGGAGGCTGGAGCCCGCCGCCGCCCCGGAGGAGCGGGAGCGGATCCTGGCAGGGCTCCCCCGCTTCACCCTCCCGGACGGCACCGTGGTCGCCCACCAGCGCGACGCCGTCACCCGCGGGCTGTACCGCGAGGTGTGGGAGGAGGAGACGTACCTCCGCCACGGGATCGAGCTGGAGGACGGCGCCTGCGTCGTGGACGTGGGCGCCAACGTCGGGATGTTCACCCTCTTCGCCCACGCGCGGGCGCGGGGGGTCCGCAGCTGGTCGTTCGAGCCCATCCCCGACACCTTCGCGGTGCTGCGCGCCAACGCCGCGCTCTTCGGGCTGGACGCGCGGGTGTTCAACGCCGGGCTGGGCGAGGCGGAGAGTACGGCGGAGTTCACCTTCTACCCCAACTCCCCCGGGCTCTCCGGGCGCTACGCCGACCTGGAGCGCGACCGCCGGACCGCGCGCTCCGTGATCGAGGGGTGGGCGCGGGAGGCGGGGAGCGGCGGCCCCGCGGTGGAAGAGGTGGACGCCTTCCTGGACGAGCGCTTCCGCGCCGAGACGTTCGCCTGCCCGGTCCGCACCCTGTCGTCCGTCATCCGGGAGGAGGGGATCGGGCGCATCGACTTGCTCAAGGTGGACGCGGAGCGGAGCGAGCACGACGTGCTCCTGGGGATCGAGGAGGAGCACTGGCCGCGGATCCGCCAGGTGGTGATGGAGGTGGACACCGACGAGCTGCTGGAGCGGGTCGTCGCCCTCCTGGAGCGGCACGGCTTCGCGCCGCGGGTGGAGCGCCTCGCCACGCTGCGGGAGGGCTCCGGCGACGACGCGGGCGAGCACGTCTACATGCTCTACGCCCGCCGCCCGGGCGACGCGGCGCGGCCCGCCGCCGCGGCGGCGCCGCCCACCGCCGCGGAGCTGCGGGCCTGGCTGGCGGAGCGGCTCCCGGCGCCGCTGGTCCCCTCCACCTTCACCTTCCTGGAGCGGATGCCGCTCACCCCCGGCGGGAAGACCGACCGCCGGGCGCTCCCCCGCCCCGGCGCGCCGGCTCCGGCGGCGGAGGCGGAGTACGTGGCGCCCCGCAGCGCGCTGGAGCGCACCATCTCCGAGGTGTGGCGCGCGGTGCTGGGCGTGGAGCGGGTGGGCGTCCGCGACAACTTCTTCGAGCTGGGGGGGACCTCCATCGGGCTGGCGGCGGTGCACCAGGAGCTGTCGCGGCGGCTGGAGCGGCCGGTCGCCACCGTCGACCTCTTCCGCCACGCCACCGTGGCCGCGCTGGCCGAGCACCTGGCGGCCGGGGACGGCGACGCGCCGGAGGCCGCGACACGCGCCGGGCTGCACGACCGCGCCGAGCGGCAGCGCCAGGCCCGGGAGGCGCGCCAGCCGCGGCGGCCCGGCCGTCCGGGAGGATCGCGCCGGTGAGCCTCCCCCCCATCCCCGAGTCGCTCCGGGGCCGCACCCTGGTCCTCCCCAACGGCTACGAGGTCGTCTACCAGAGCCGGGCCGAGGCGCGCTACTTCTACCACGACATCTGGGAGAAGCAGGTCTACCTCCGCCACGGCTTCACGCTGGAGGACGGCGACTGCGTCTTCGACGTGGGGGCCAACGTCGGTCTCTTCACCCTCTTCGTGCACGGGCAGGGGCGGACGGTGTCGTCGTACTCCTTCGAGCCAGCGCCGCGCATCCACGAGATCCTGCGCGTCAACGCCGCGCGCTACGCCCCCCGCGCCCGGGTCTTCCCCTACGGCATCTCCGACCGGGCGGGCGAGGCGGAGCTGACCTTCTATCCCAACAGCCCGGGGATGTCCACCTTCCACCCCCGGCTGGAGGAGGAGCGCGGGACGCTGCTCGCCATCATGGAGAACCAGCTCCGCGAGGGGATGCGGGGGATGGACGGGGTGATGCGGCACGCCGACGACCTGCTGGAGGAGCGCTTCCGCAGCGAGACCTTCCGCTGCGAGCTGCGCCCGCTCTCGCAGGTGATCTACGAGCACCGCGTGGAGCGCATCGACCTGCTCAAGGTGGACTGCCAGAAGAGCGAGCTGCAGGTGCTGGACGGGATCGAGCCCGCCGACTGGCCGAAGGTGCGCCAGGTGGTGCTGGAGGTGCACGACCTGGACGGCGCGCTGGACCGCGTGGCGGGGCTCCTGGAGCGCCGCGGCTTCGAGGTGGCCGCCGAGCAGGACGAGATGTACGCCGGCTCACACCTGCACAACCTGTACGCCCGGCGCCCCCGCGCCGCGGCCTCCCCGTCCGCCGCGCCGCTGCTGCGCGCCGCCCAGGCCCGCGCCGAGCGGC
>DATABU010000209.1:0-15249 GCA_036259415.1 Longimicrobiaceae bacterium | reverse complement strand
CGTGCTGCTGATCTGCGCGCCCCCACCGTCCACGGCGACGGCGAGACCACCCGCGACTTCTGCCACATCGACAACGCCGTGCAGGCCAACCTGCTGGCGGCGTGCGTGGACGCGGAGCCCGACGACGCCGTCTACAACGTGGCGCACGGCGAGCGCACCTCGCTGAACCAGCTCTTCGCCATGCTGCAGGAGGGGCTGGCGGAGGTGGTCCCCGACGCGGCGCTGCTGCGCCCCAGCTACGGCCCCTTCCGCGCCGGCGACGTGCGGCACTCGCAGGCCGACATCGGCAAGATCCGCAGGCACCTGGGGTACGAGCCCACCGTCACCGTGGCGGAGGGGCTGCGCGAGGCGCTCCCCTGGTACGTGCAGAACCTGCCGCGCGAGGCGCCGGTCCCGGCCTGACGCGCGGCGGAGAGAACGCAGGACCTTTCGCGATGCGCGCGGCTCCGCGCGCATCGTCTTCATTCATTCGCGGGACCCGACGTGCCGGAGCTGACCCTTTGCCTTCCCAGATGACCACGGCCGAAGCCCTTCCCGAGAGCGCGGCGCTCCCCGCCGGGCTGGCGGAGCCGTCGCTGCGCCGCACCCACCTGGACCAGCTGGAGTCCGAGGCCATCCACGTGATGCGCGAGGTGGCCGCCCAGTTCGAGCGGCCGGTGCTGCTCTTTTCCGGCGGCAAGGACTCCATCGCCATGGTGCGGCTGGCGCAGAAGGCGTTCTGGCCCGCGCCCTTTCCCTTTCCGCTGCTGCACATCGACACGGGGCACAACTTTCCCGAGACCATCGAGTTCCGCGACTGGCTGGTGCAGGACACCGGCGCCGAGCTGCTGGTGGGCTCGGTGCAGGAGTCCATCGACCGCGGCCGCGTCGCGGAAGAGACCGGCCCCACGGCGAGCCGCAACGCCCTGCAGACGGTGACGCTGCTCGACACGCTGCGCGAGCTGAAGGCCGACGCGGCGTTCGGCGGCGGACGGCGCGACGAGGAGAAGGCCCGCGCCAAGGAGCGCTTCTTCAGCCACCGCGACGCGTTCGGGCAGTGGGACCCGCGCAACCAGCGGCCGGAGCTGTGGAACCTCTACAACGGGCGCCGCAACCCGGGCGAGCACTTCCGCGTCTTTCCGCTCAGCAACTGGACGGAGATGGACGTGTGGCAGTACATCGCCGCGGAGCGCATCCCGCTTCCCCCGCTGTACTTCGCCCACCGGCGCGAGGTGGTGGACCGCGGCGGGGTGCTGTACGCGAAGACGCCCTGGGTGCCGCTGCTCCCCGGCGAGAGCTACGCGGAGCGCACGGTGCGCTTCCGCACGGTGGGCGACGCAACCTGCACCGGCGCGGTGGAGTCCGCGGCGGAGACGATCGAGGACATCATCCGGGAGATCGCCTCCACCCGCATCACCGAGCGCGGGGCCACCCGGGCCGACGACCAGCGCTCCGAGGCCGCCATGGAAGACCGCAAGCGGCAGGGATACTTCTGATGATCGCCACGCCGAGCACGAGCGCCTACCTGGAGATGGACCTGCTCCGCTTCAGCACCGCCGGGAGCGTGGACGACGGCAAGAGCACCCTGATCGGGCGGCTCCTGTACGACACCAAGTCCATCTTCCAGGACCAGCTGGAGGCCATCGAGGGGGCCAGCCGCAGACGCGGGGAGGAGGGGGTCAACCTGGCCCTGCTCACCGACGGGCTGCGCGCCGAGCGCGAGCAGAACATCACCATCGACGTGGCGTACCGCTACTTCGCCACGCCCCGGCGCAAGTTCATCATCGCGGACACGCCGGGGCACGTGCAGTACACGCGCAACATGGTGACCGGCGCCTCCACGGCGGAGCTGGCCATCGTGCTGGTGGACGCGCGCAAGGGGGTGCTCACCCAGTCCAAGCGCCACGGCTTCATCTCGTCGCTCCTGCAGATCCCGCACATCGTGGTCGCGGTCAACAAGATGGACCTGGTGGGATACGACCGGGACGTCTACGACGAGATCGTGGCCGAGTACCGGGAGTTCGCGGAGAAGCTGGAGATCCACAACCTCACCTTCATCCCCATCTCGGCGCTGAAGGGCGACAACGTGGTGACGAAGAGCGAGCAGATGCCCTGGTACGACGGGGGGACGCTCCTGCACCACCTGGAGAACGTGAACGTGGGGGCCAGCCGGAACCTGGTGGACTTCCGCTTCCCCGTGCAGTACGTGATCCGCCCCCACCAGGACTTCCGCGGCTTCGCCGGGCGCGTCGCCTCGGGGACGGTGTCGCCGGGCGAGGAGGTGGTGGTGCTCCCCTCCGGCCGGTCCAGCCGGGTGCGCTCCATCGAGACCGCGGACGGGCCGCTGGCCGAGGCGTCCGCGGGCGACTCGGTGGTGCTCACCATCGAGGACGAGGTGGACATCAGCCGCGGCGACATGATCGTGCGGCGGATGAACCTCCCCCGGGTGAGCGACCGCTTCGAGGCCATCGTCTGCTGGATGAGCGAGCAGCCGCTGGACCCCGCCGTCCCCTACGTGCTGATGCACACCTCGCGGCAGGTGAAGGCGTTCGTCAGCCGGGTGGTCTACCGGATCGACGTGGACACGCTGCACCGCGAGGAGGCGCCGGTCTTCGGGCTCAACGACATCGGCCGGGTGGAGATCGCCACGGCCTCCCCGGTCTTCTTCGACGCCTACGGGCAGAACCAGGCCACCGGCAGCTTCATCCTGGTGGACCCGCACAGCAACGTCACGGTGGCGGCGGGGATGATCCGCGGCGAGGTGCGCACCGCCGAGGAGGTGTTCGGGCGGGCGGAGGAGGCGCCGGCGAAGCCGGTCTCCCCCGGGGTGGTGTGGGAGGAGTGGAACGTCCCGCGCGAGGAGCGGGAGGCGCGCAACGGCCACCGCGCCGCGGTGCTCTGGTTCACCGGGCTCTCGGGCTCGGGGAAGAGCACCATCGCGCGGGAGCTGGAGCGCCGGCTCTTCGACCAGCGCCGGCAGACTGTGCTGCTGGACGGCGACCAGCTCCGCCACGGGCTCTGCGGCGACCTGGGCTTCGGCGCAGCGGACCGGCGCGAGAACATCCGCCGGGCGGGCGAGGTGGCGCGGCTCTTCTTCGAGCAGGGCTCGCTCGTGCTGTGCACCTTCGTCTCCCCGTTCCGGGAGGACCGCGACGCGGTCCGGGCCCTCCTCCCGGGCGGGCGCTTCTACGAGGTGCACGTGGACTGCGAGCTGGACACCTGCCGGCAGCGCGACCCCAAGGGGCTGTACGAGAAGGTGGCCCGGGGCGAGATCCTGCACTTCACCGGGATCTCCTCGCCCTACGAGGCGCCGGAGACGCCGGAGATCGTCGCGCGCACCGACGCGCAGTCGGTGGACGAGGTGGTGGAGGCGATCCTCGGGCGGCTGCGCACGGACGGGATCCTGTAGCGGAGGGGGATCCATGCGCGCGCTCGCCGTCCTCGTCGGAGCATCGCTGCTCCTCTCCGCGCCGGCCGCCAACCCGGCCGGGGCGGAGCCGCGGCCCCAGGGGGCCGGGCTGATCCACGCGGACGACTTCGAGAGCGGCGGGGGCGAGGCGCGTCGGGGGTCGGGCTTCCGGTGGTCGGGCCGCGCCTTCGTCGCCCCCTCCACCGAGCGCGCGCGCAGCGGGCGTCGCTCGCTCAAGTTCCGCTTCGGCGACCTCGGCGCTAAAGCCGTCACGGAGCAGAGCCGGGCGCAGCTCAACTTCACCTTTCCGGCCGTGCCGGAGGTGTGGCTGGAGTGGTACGCCTACTACCCCGACGGTACCGAGGGCATCCCCGGTGTGGGCGCGTACGAGCACGGGACCGACACGCCCGACAACAACAAGGTCCTGCGCATCTACGCCGACGGGCACTACTCCAGCGCGCCCGAGTGGGGGGCGAGCTCCGTGGCGGTGGCGAACGGGGCCGGCGGCAGCAGCAGGCTCCGGCTCGACTACTTCCCCGGTAACTCGCACGACAACTGGCTCCCCAAGCGCCGGCAGGAACAGCCGTCGTATATCGACCTGAGGAGGGACCGCGGGCGCTGGGTACAGCTCCGGTTCTACGGCCGGAAGGCGACGCAGGGCAGGGCGGACGGGGTCCTCCGGTACTGGAAGGACGGCCGGCTGATGTCGGAATCCACCACGCTCGCCCTGTACGATCCCACGAGGACGCACGACCACTTCAGCGCCGGCTACCTTTATGGGGCGGCCAACTCCGGCTTCCCGCGCGCGACGGCGGTCTACGTGGACGACTTCAAGATGTATCGCTCCGACCCCGGCTGGCGGTAGCGGCCGAGCCCGTCCACCCGCGACGGGACTTCAACGCCCGCGCAGCCAATCCAGCGTCTCGCGCAGGGCGGGGAGCGGGTCGGAGAGGCGGAACACCTCGTCGTGGCTCCCGGGCCCGAACGCCGCCAGGAACTGCGCGACCGCTCCGCCCTTGCCGGGGGCATCCTCCGGGAGCGCGAGGTACTCGCGGGAGCGGCGCACCCTCGCGAGGAGGTGGTCCACCTCCCCCCACGTCCAGCGCAGGCGCACCCCGGTCCGGTAGGTGTGTACCGGGGCCGGCTTCCGTCCTGTGGCGGCCTCCAGGAGGAGGGCGGGGAAGTCCACCCCCGCGTCCATCGCGAGCTGCAGCGACCCCCAGAAGCGGCCATTGACCTCCATGATGTAGGGCGTGCCCGTGGCGGCATCGACCTTGTACTCCACCATCGCCACGCCCCTCCAGTCGAAGCTGCGCAGAAGTGCGACCGAGCGCGCAAGCAGCTCCGGGTCCAGCGGGTGGCTCTCGCGGTACACGCTGACTCCTCCCGACGGCGGCTTCTCCCGGATGCGCCGATGCGAGAAGGCCGCCACGACCGCGTCCTCCCAGAGCAGGAGGAAGACGCCCACCCCCGGCCCGACGACGCGCTCCTGCAGGAGCACGGGGTAGGCGGCTCCGGGGATCGCGTCCAGCTCCCGCCGGAGCGCGCCCGCGTCGCGCACGTGCACCACCGAGGACTTGCTCCGCACCCCGTCCCCCGCCACCACGGAGCGGGAAGGCTTCAGCACCAGCGGGAAGCGCAGCGTGCCCGTGTCCACCGCGCGGGCCTCCTCGGCGCTCTCCACTCGGAGCTGGGCGGGTACGCCGATCCCCACCTGGCGCGCCGCCTCCATGACCACTCCCTTGTCGCAGATGCGCTCGAATTCGGCCGCCCCGGGAAAGGGGAGGAGCGCGCCCAGCGAATCGCGCACGGGGAGCAGCGCCAGTAGTGAGGGCTCGGTGATGGGGAGGAGCACGTCGATGCCACGCTCCCGGATCAGCCGCCGCAGCGCCTCCACGTACCCCGCCGGGTCGTGGAGCGGGTCCGGCACCGTGGCGTGCGCGCGGCAGTGGCGCGAGGCGCCGGCCAGCGAGCGGCGGCGCGGCGAGCAGACGTACACGGCGTGCCCGGCCGCCGCCAGCGAGCGGACGGCGGCGAGGGCGGCGCGCTGCTCTCCGTCGGTCACCAGGACGGACGCCACGGCGCGGTGCGGCGGGGGAGGTGGCTCGGAATCGGCATGATCGTGGTCGCGGGGTCACCTGCGGCGGGCACTTCGCCGCGGGAGGGCAGGAGGCGTACCATGCGGCCCGTGCGCCGGAGCGACACTTTACTGCCCGGGTAAGGCCGCCGCCACCGCCCTGCTCACCACACCTGTTGCAGGGCGTCCACAGGTGAGCGAAGCCGCCGGGGCGGGAAACCCGCCGCAGGTGGGACCTGCACCCGGCATAAGCATTGCCCTGCGCCCCCTCGTCGAGCCGCACCCCGCTCCCGGCCCGGCCTGCCGGCAGGGAGCACCTGTTCCGCCCTCGGGAGACACGCTATGCAACGTGACGGTCCCCGCCCCAACCTGTTCATCATCGGCTCCATGAAGTCGGGGACCAGCTCGCTGCACCAGCACCTCGGCTCGCACCCGGAGGTGTTCATGTGCGAGCCCAAGGAGCCCGGCTTCTTCGTCCCGGAGATGACCTACTACCCCAAGGACGAGGCGTGGTACCGGGGCCTCTTCGCGGAGGCGGGGGACGCCCGGATCGTCGGGGAGTCGAGCACCCACTACACCAAGCTCCCCGTGTACGCGGGGGTCCCGGAGCGGATCCAGGGGTACAGTCCGGACGCGCGCTTCATCTACCTCGTGCGCGATCCGGTGAAGCGCGCCGTGAGCCACTACTGGCACGAGGTCCGGAAGCGCCGCGAGCGCAGGCCCATGCTCGCGGCCCTGCGGGGAAGCGAGCAGTACGTTGCCTTCGGCGACTACCAAAGGCAGCTCGCCCCCTACTTCGAGCGGTTCGGACGCGAGCGCGTGCTCGTTCTCCCCTTCGAGATGCTGGTGCGCCGTCCCCGCGCCACGCTGGAGGAGGTGTTCGGGTGGCTGGGGGTGAACGCGAGCCAGGGGACCCACGTCTTCCCCCGCGAAAACGCACGGCCCGAGGAGATGGAGAAGGTGCGCGGCCTGGGGATGCTCCACGCCTTCGCGCACAGCTCCGCGTGGGGCCGCGTCGCTCCGCTGGCCCCCTCCTGGATCAGGCGCCTGGGTTCCCGGCTCGCGACCGCTCCGGTCCGCCCGGAGGACACTTCGGACGAGGAGGCGATCCGGTACCTGCGGCCCATTTACCGGGAGAAGGTGGAACGCCTGGAGGAGTGGCTCGGGCGCGACTTCCCGGACTGGAGCACGGTGTTCCCGGAGCGCGCGGCGGCTCCCACCGCCGCAGCGACCGCCTGAGCCTGCGCGCACATTTTTCATCCCACGCCTCTCACGACCATGCATTCAGAGCCGACATCGGCACCACACGTCCTGGTGACGGGTGCCGCCGGGTTCATCGGGAGCCACCTCTGCGAGCGGCTGCTCGGGCGCGGGTGTCAGGTGACCGGGATCGACAGCTTCGACCCGTTCTACGACCCCGCCGTGAAGCGCGCCAACCTGTCGGAGGCGCTCCTCGATCCGCGCTTCCGCCTCGTCGAGGCGGACATCTGCGACGCGGCCGCGGTGGAGGTGGAACTGGACGCGTGGCGGCCCGTCGACGTGGTCGTGCACCTGGCGGCGCGCGCCGGCGTCCGTCCCTCCATCGAGGAGCCGCTGCGATACGTCCGCACCAACGTCGAGGGGACCACCGCGCTGCTCGAGCTGTCCCGGCGCCGCGGGATCGGCCGGTTCGTCTTCGCGTCTAGCTCCAGCGTCTACGGCAATGCCGCGCGGGTCCCCTTCTCCGAGGACGACCCGGTCGCGCAGCCGATCTCGCCGTACGCGGCCACGAAGCGCGCGGGTGAGCTACTCTGCCACACCTATCACCACCTCTTCGGGATCAACGCGATCTGTCTCCGCCTGTTCACGGTGTACGGACCCCGCCAGCGGCCCGACCTCGCCATCCACAAGTTCACCCGGCTGATCGGGGCCGGGCGCCGGGTGCCGCTCTTCGGGGACGGCACCACGGCGCGCGACTATACCTACGTGGACGACATCGTCGACGGGATCGTCGGAGCCATGGAGACCGTCTCGCAGCCGGAACCGGTGTTCGAGATCGTCAACCTGGGGGGGAACCGCACCACCACGCTGCGCGACCTGGTCTCGCTCCTCGGCGAGATCCTGGAGGTGGAGCCGCAGATCGAATGGCTCCCCGCGCAGCCCGGGGACGTGGAGCGGACCTACGCCGACGTCGGCCGTGCGCGGCGGCTCTTCGGGTACGAGTCCCGGACTCCGCTGGAGGTGGGGCTGCGCCGGTTCGTGAGCTGGGTCCGGGACGGGGAGCAGACGCGGGCCGGGATCGCCGCGGAGGTCCTCCAGCCGGTGCGGAACGGCTGAGCGCACCGGAAAGAGACGATGAGCCTCCAGGTGCAGCAGCCCGCCCACGCGGCCCGCGACCGGGTGCCAGCGGCCACGCGCCGCCCGACGGGCGACGAAGCCGCGGTCCAGCAGGGGACCCGGATGCCCCGTGTCTGCCTCTATCAAAGATACCTGCCGCCGGATCCCAGCGGAGCCGGCAAGCAGGCCCTCACGCTGGCACACCTGCTCCGGCGGCGCGGCTTCGAAGTGGTCCTGCTGGGCGACCTTCCCCCCGGCCTCCCCGCGCCGGACCGGATCGAGGACGTGCCGGTGAGGTGGATCGAGGCGCTGCCGGACCGTGGGGGATACCGCAACCTGCTTGCGTACTGGGCGAGGCTCTGGGCGCAGCTGGTGCGTCTCAGGACCCGGTTCGACGTGCTCCACGTGCATTCGGCCGCCTTCCAGCAGGCGGCCGCCGTGCCGATGGCGCGACTCCTGGGGAAGCCCGCGCTGGTCCGCTCGAGCATCGCCGGCGAGTTCGGCGCCCTGGGGAGCTCCCGGAGCGGCCGGCTCCAGCTCCGCATGTTGGGGCTGGTGAGCCAGTTCGTGGTGCTCAGCCGGCGAATCGCGGAGGAGTACCTGCAGGCGGGCCTGCCACCGGAACGGCTCCACCTGGTCCAGAACGGCGTCGACGATAGCAGGTACCACCCCGTCTCCCCCACCGAGAAGCAGGCGCTCCGGCGCGAGCTGGGCCTCCCCGCGGAGGGACATCTGCTCATCTACCACGGGGTTTTCATCGAGCGGAAGTCGCTCCACTGGCTCGTGGACACGGTCGGCCCGTCGCTAGAGCGCTACGGGCTGACGCTCGTCCTGGTGGGCGGTCCCGCCCGGGAGGAGCCGAAAACGGGCTATGCCGGGCGGCTGATGGAGCAGATCGCGCAGCACCCGTGTAGAGACCGGATCGTCGTGCGGGGATTCGCCCCCGACGTGCACCGGTACCTCCAGGCGGCCGACCTGTACGTGCTCCCCTCCACCTCCGAGGGGATGTCCAACGCGCTCCTGGAGGCGATGGCCGCCGGGCTGGTCCCTATCGTGAGCAGGACGAGCGGATCCGAGGACGTCGTCCAGGACGGCGTGTCCGGCTTCCTGTTCGAGCCGCGCGACGCGGAGGCCCTCCTCGAGCGCCTCGACCGGTGCTGCGGTCCCGGCGGCGCGACCGTTCTCGCGGACTGCTCCGCGGCGGCGCTCCAGCGAATCCGCGCGGAGTTCAGCATCCAGGCCACCGGGCGCCGGTATGGAGACCTCTACCGGCGCATGACCGCCTGACCCGCGACGGGTCCAGCCCAAGGACAGGATGAGAGGAACAGCGGATAGCGCCGGACCGGACTTCGTCTGCATCGGAGCCCAGAAGGCCGGTACCACCTGGCTCTACGACAACCTGGTGGGCCAGCGGGACGTCTGGGTGCCCCCCGAGAAGGAGATCCACTTCTTCAACACCGTGTGCGCCAACGAGGAACTGCTCGGGGTGGAGGCGCGCCGGCCCGCGGCGGGGCTGCGGCGCTACGAGCCGTTGCTGCGCTCTCCGTCCGTGCACACGATCCGGTGGCTGCGGCGCTTCCATGGAGAGCCCCGCACCACCCGCTGGTACTATTCGCTCTTCCCGCCCGAGTTGGTGGGCGACCGCAAGGCCGGCGACTTCACCCCCGCGTACGCCACGCTCGACGAGCGGGGCGTCGCGTACGCGCGGCGCGTGCTCCGGCCGGGATGCCGGGTTTTCCTGATCGTCCGAAACCCCATCGAGCGGGCCTGGTCGGGGCTCAAGATGCTCTACCGCTGGCGGGGCGAGGAGTTGCCCCTGGAACGGGTGGACGCCCTGCTCCGCGAGATGGACGAGCCCACGCACCGCCTCCGGGGGGACTACGCCCGGACGATCCGGCTCTGGGACGACGCCTTCGGCGACGACTTCCGGGTGTTCCGCTACGAGCGCCTCGCCTCCGCGCCGGTGGAGTTCCTGCGCGAGGTCGGCGAGTTCCTGGACGTGGAGATCGACGTGGACCTCGAGCGCCTGGGCAGGCGCTCCAACTCGGACCCGGAGCGGAAGCCGATGCCGGACGCCCTGCGCCGGAAGCTGGTCGACGCCTTCCGCCCGCAGGTCGAGGAGCTGGACCGGTACGTCCCCGGCGTCGCCGAGGCGTGGCTGCGGCCGGCGGGCGACGGCGGGCGTGCCCCGGCCGCGGCCGGGGCCGGATGAGCGCGCCCGCCATGCTGGAGCGAGCGGCCCCGGGTCCGGGAGCGGCGCCCGCGGACGGGCCCTACCCCGGCGGTGGGCGCTTCGCCTTCACCATCCTGGACGACACCGACGACGCCACCGTCGAGAACGTGAAGCCGGTCTACGACCTGCTCCACGAGCTGGGCTTCCGCACCACCAAGACCGCCTGGCCGCTGGACTGCCCGGAGGGGAGCGCGCTCTTCTTCGCGGCGGAGACGCTGCAGGACCCGCACTACCTGGAGTTCGTGCGGGAGCTGGTGGAGCGGGGCTTCGAGCTGGCCTTTCACGGCGCCACCATGGAGTCCAGCACCCGCGAGCGGACCGAGGCCGGGCTGCGCTTCCTGGAGGAGACGTTCGGCGTGCCCGTCCGGGTGCACTGCAACCACGGGCAGAACCTGGAGAACCTGTACTGGGGATCGGCCCGCTACCGGACGCCGCTCCTCCGCCTCCCCCTGGCCCTGCGGGAGCGCCTCGCGGGCAAGCCCCGCTACGCCGGGCACACGCCGGGGTCGCCGTACTTCTGGGGGGACCTCTGCCGGGAGCGCTTCCGCTTCGTGCGCAACTTCGCCTTCGCGGAGATCGACACCCTCCCGCTCCCCCCCCACGGGCCGTACCGGCTCCCGGACACCCCGTGGGTGAACTACTGGTTCAACACTTCGGACGCGCCCGACGCGGCCCGCTTCCGCCGGCTGGTGACCCGGGAGAACGTCGACCGCCTGCACCGGCAGGGCGGCGTCTGCATCCTCTCCACCCACCTGGGGAAGGGCTTCGTCAGCGGCGGCCGCGTGGACCCGGAGGTGGAGGACGCGCTCCGCTACCTGGCGACGCTCCCGGGGTGGTTCGCCCCGGTGTCGGAGGTGCTGGAGCACCTCCTCGCCCGCCGCGGCTCGGACGGGATCTCGCGGCGGGAGCTGTACGCGCTGGAGCTCCGCCACGTGGCCGACCGCGTCCGGAGCCGCTACGCCCCGTCCAGACAAAAGGCATCCGCCCGATGATCCGCTTCCAGCCGCTCCCCGGACGCCCCGCCGACTGGGACGACCGCATCCGGGGCTACCACACCAAGACGCTCTTCCACGAGAGCGCCTGGCTCGACCACGTCCTCGACATCCACCCGGAGGGGCGGATCGACTACTTCGAGCTGTTCGACGGCGCGGAGCGGGTGGGCTACCACTGCGGGCTGCGCATCGTGAAGATGATGATCCCCATCCACGGCAGCCCGCTGGGCGGGACGGGGACCAACTTCATGGGCCCCATCGTCGGCGCCGCGGTGGACCAGCACCGTCTGGTGCTCGGCCTGAAGCGCCTCTTCGGTCCGCGCCGCTTCATGCACCTGGAACTCGCCAACCCCTGGCTCGACCGCGCCGCCATGGAGGCGGAGGGCTTCCAGGTGCAGGAGGGGGTCACACACCTCTGCCCCCTGCCGGGCGACGAGGAGGCGGCCTGGGCGACGCTGCGGAGCGAGGCCCGCAACCGCATCCGCAAGGCGGAGAAGAACGGGCTGGTGGTGGAGCGCACCGACGACCCCGCCGTGGTCGACCACTTCCACGAGCAGTTCGGCGAGGTGTACGGCAAGCAGGGGATGGACCGCCCCTTCGGCAGGGAGCGCCCCCGCTCCCTCTTCGACCGCCTCCTCCCCGCCGGGAAGCTCCTCCCGCTGTGGGTCAGGCAGGGAGACGAGGTGCTGGCCGCCGGGCTCTTCCCCTACGACGAGCGCTGCATCTACTTCTGGGGCGCCGCGTCGTGGCTGAAGCACCAGAGTCTCTGCCCCAACGAGCTGCTGCACTGGGAGGTGATCCGCTTCGCGGCGCGGAACGGGATCCCGGCGTACAACATGTGCGGGGGGTCGAGCCGCTTCAAGAACAAGTTCGGGGGCGAGGACGTGCCGTACCTGACCTACTACAAGAGCGCCCTCCCCATCCTGGAGGTCGCCCGGCGGATGTACCGGGAGCGCCACTTCCGCAGGCTGAAGGCGTCCGCCCCCGCCCCCGAGCCGGCGGCGGTGTAGCCGTGCTCGGCGGCCTCATCGCACGGCTGCGCAGGCGCGGCTTCGACGGCCCCTTCTACCGGGGCGTCCGCGGGAAGCTGCGCTTCGTGGCGGAGAGCACGCTGGCGCGCACGGAGATCGTCTTCGTCTGCACCCCGGAGAGCTTCGCGGCGGCCCCGCGCCCCTCCGGACCGCCGCTGGAGCTGCGCGCGGTGGAGCGGTACTCCGACTTCGAGCCGTTCCGCGCGGAGATCGAGGCCGAGTACCACCCCGGGTACCTGGACGCGTGGCGCGCCCCCTTCACCTGGGGCGAGCGGGCGGTGGTGGGGACGGTGGAGGGGAGGGTGGCCTGCTACAACTGGATGCAGTTCGGCACGCGGGCGGGGTTCCCCACCTACTGGGGGCGGATGTTCGAGGGAGAGGCCCGGGTGCTCCGTGGGGGGGTGCTCCCCTCGTTCCGGCGCGCGGGGCTGAACACGCTGATGAAGCACCGCCTGCTGGAGCGCTTCTTCGGGGAGGGGGCCACGCGCGTCTACGCCGAGTGCTACAAGTACAACGTCCCCTCCGTGCGGACGCTGCTCAAGATCGGCTTCTACCCCGTGGGGCTGCTGCGCGTGGTGGAGCTCGGCCCGGCGCGCGGTTTCGTGAAGTGGCTCCCCGTGGCGGGAGCGTTCGCGGAGTTCCGGGCGCTGGGGATCGACCTGGAGGGGGCCGCTCACCCCCCTACGGCGCCCGCCAGCGCCGCTTCCGCAGACGCCGCCTCGCCGGCCTCCCCCGGCATCCCCAGCACCTCGCGGTAGAGCGCCTCGTAGCGCCGCACCATCCCCGTCGAGGAGAAGGCGTCCGCCGCGCGCCGCAGCGCGGCCCCCGCGAGCCGGTCGCGCAGCCCCGCGTCCTCCCGCATCCGCTCCACCGCGGCCGCGATCTCCTCCGGCGCGCCCACTCCCACCAGCAGCCCCTCGCGTCCGTCGGCCAGGATCTGCTCCGGTCCCCCGCAGCGGGTGGCGACCACCGGCACCCCGGACGCCATGGCCTGCACCGCCGCCAGCGAGAAGCCCTCGCTGCGCGAGCTCACCACGAACACGTCCAGCGCGTTCAGGACGCGGTGCACGTCGGAGCGGAAGCCGGCGAGCACCACCCGGTCGGCGATGCCCAGCTCCCCCGCGAGCCGGAGCAGCTCGCCGCGGAGCGGGCCCCGGTCGTCGCCGGCGACCACGAAGCGGTACCGGGGCGACCGCGCGGCGAGCAGGGCGGCGGCGCGGAGGAAGGTCGGGTAGTCCTTGGCCTCCCGCAGGTTCCCCACCGCCCCCACCAGCACGTGGTCGTCCCTCACCCCGATCTCCCGGCGGAACGAGCGGTCCGCGCGCGGGCGGAAGACCCCGGTGTCGATCCCGTTCGGGATGGTGGCGAGAAGGGCGGGCGGGAGGTGGCGGCGCTCCAGCAGCTCGGCCCGCAGCGGCTCGGACACCAGCACCACCCGCCGCGAGCCGCCGCGGATCACCCCGTACCTGGCGCGCGAGCGGAGGCTCCGCGCCAGGTTCACGTCCGTGGAGCCGTGGAAGGTGCTCACCACCGGGACCCGCGCCAGCATCCCCGCGAGCGAGGCGTAGAAGGCCGAGCCCAGCAGGTGCGCCTGCACCAGGTCCACCCGGCGCTCCCGGAGCAGCCGCACGATCCCCCGCAGGAAGGCCCGCCGGTCCGTGGTGGGGAGAAGGACGGGCTCCACCCCACCACGCCGCAGCTCCCGCGTGATCCACCCCTCCTCGGGGACGCAGACCAGGTGCTCCCACCGGCCCGCGTCCAGCCCGCGGACCAGGTCCAGGCAGACCGTCTCCGCCCCGCCCGGCCCCGTGACGTGGATCAGGTGCAGGACGCGCCTCACCTCCAGCCTCCGCGGGGACCCGGCCGGACCCGTCCCGCGTGCCCGCCCGCGTACGCCGGCGCCGGGGCGGGCTGCGGGGGGGCGGGAAAGCGCGGGGCCCCGCTCGCCGCGCGGAGCTCGCGAGCCTTCTGCAGGGCGGCGACGTGGAGCGCCACCGTCATGGCCAGGTTCACCCAGAGGAACGGGTAGTAGAGCACCGTCACGAAGAAGCCGCCCCCCATGAACCCGAGCATCGCCCCGTCCAGGCCGTGGGCCATCTGGTGGAGGAAGGCGTTGTCGCCCGGCAGGGTCTTCAGCACCTTGCGGGTCTTGAAGTTGACCACGAACGTGGCGCCGATCAGCAGCACCAGGGCGAAGAGGCCGACGTATCCCAGCTCGGCCACCGCCTCGATGAAGATGTTGTGCGGCAGGAGCGGACGCCCGTAGTACGCCTCGTTGTACGGGCTCCAGTTGCCGTAGCCGATCCCCAGCACCGGGTACTGCCCGGCGATCTCCAGCCCGTTCTTCCACAGCGTCAGCCGCGCCTCGGAGGTGTCGTCCTCGCCCGCGGTGCTGAAGCGCTCCTTCTGCTCCGCCGGGATCACCGTGACGACCACCACGGCCAGCACGGCCGCCGCGGCGATCGCCCTCACCCGGTGCCGGGAGCGCAGCGCCATCCAGCCCAGCACCAGCGCTCCCCCGAGGAGCGCTCCGCGCGAGGACGAGGCGATGATGCTCATGACCGCCGTGACGGGGAAGGTGAGGAAGAAGAGGCGCTGCCACTTGCCCCACTTCTTCCACATCGCCACCACGAAGCCCACCGACAGCGGGAAGAAGACGCACATCTGGATCCCGAACTCGCCCGAGTTCTGGAACCACCCCGGCCCGCCGGTCACGCCCCAGTCGCGGAAGCCGAAGCCCATCTCGACCCACCCCCGCGCACCGTGCTGCGACATCTTGAAGGAGTACAGCAGAAAGGCGAGCATGAACACGAAGAAGCGACGCTCCGTGTCCACGATGTTGACGACCAGGATGAAGATCAGCACCCAGTTGAAGTACCGGGTGTACATCGCGAACGACGCCTCGGGCGACCAGGCGGTGACGGAGGACGCGACCAGCACCAGCGAGTAGACCACCAGCATCGCGGCCGCGACGGTGGGGAACCGGAGCGGCTTCTTCGCCATGAAGAGCGACGCGAGGGACAGGAGCAGGAAGATCTGCGCCCAGGGCGCCACGTTGATGGCGCTGTAGATGGACTGCGGGCGGACGTACTCGAAGAAGAAGTACAGGTTCAGGAACCAGAACCCAGCCGGCTCCTTCCGCACGAAGGCCCAGATCGCCCGCGGGGTCGCGCTCCAGACGTCGGCCGCGGACCGGCGGCCGGGGCCGCCGC
>DATABU010000208.1:0-2526 GCA_036259415.1 Longimicrobiaceae bacterium | reverse complement strand
CCCCCCCCCCCCGCGACGCCCCCGCCGGAAGTTGCCGGCGGGGGCGTTCGCGTCCGCGCACCGCCCACCTCTCCGCGCGCGTGCTACCCCCCGCCGTCGCCGCGTCCCACCGGCGACTCGTCGTAGTGCTCCAGGAGGTCCGCCGGGTGGTCGTAGACGGCGGCGGCGCCCCGCAGGTCGCCGTCGCCCCAGCCGCCGCAGCGCACCGCCACCACGGGCACCCCCGCGCGGGTGGCGGCCTCCACGTCGTACGGCGTGTCGCCCAGCATCACCGTCTGCTCCGCGGGGAAGCCTGCGTCCTTCAGGGCCGCGTGCACGATGTCGGGGTCCGGCTTGGACTCCTCCACCTCGTCGGCCGAGGTGGCGTCCTGGACCAGGTCCGCGACCCCAGCGCGCTCCAGCAGCCCCTTCACGTCGTCCTTCCCGGCGGAGGTGGCCACCACCAGCTTGACCCCGTCGTCGCGCAGGCGGTGCAGCAGGGCGCGGGCGCCGCGGGTGGGCTCCAGCCCCGGCAGGTAGCGCTCGCGGAATATCTCGCCCTTGCGCCCGTCCAGCGTCTCCCCCCGCTGGCTCTCCTTCGAGAAGCCCCACACCTCGGGGATCAGCTTGTCCCCGCCCATCCCGATGCGGCGCCGCACCTCCTCGAACGGCGGCACCTCCAGCCCCAGCTCCCCGGCCGCGTCCAGGAAGGCGCGGGCATGGGCGTCGTTGCTGTCGATGAGCGTGCCGTCGATGTCCAGGATGACCGCGCGGACGCGCGCCATCAGTGCACCCCCCCGTCCACCGGACGGAGCGGGTACGGCGCCGGGCCGTTCAGCACCTCCCCGTCGGGCGCGAAGCGCGAGCCGTGGCAGGGGCAGTCCCAGCTCCGCTCCTCCGTGTTCCAGGCCACCACGCACCCCAGGTGCGTGCACGTGGCAGAGCGCTGGTGCAGGACCCCGTTCTCGTCGCGGTAGGCGGCGATCTTCCGCCCTCCGGGCCCGCCGATCACCGCGCCCGTCCCCGGGGCGATCTCGTCGGCGGAGCGGACGTCCCCGCCGCGCACCCAGTCCGTGTACTGCACCGCCACGTCCAGGTTCTCCTTCAGGAACTCCTTCACCGAGTCCACGGAGAGCGTGACCCGGCCGGGATCGTAGAGCGGCGCCCATGGGTTGTCGCGCCCCAGGACCTGGTCGGAGACCAGCATCCCGGCGATCACCCCGTGCGTCATGCCGTGCCCCGAGTCGCCCGTGACCACGTAGACGTTCTCCATCCCCGCCCCGGGGTCCTGGCCGATGAAGGCCATGTAGTCGGTGGGCTCCATCACCTGCCCCGACCAGCGGAAGCGCACCTCCCCGATGGGGAAGCGCTCCCGCGTCCACGCCTCCAGCCGGGCGTAGCGCAGCTCCGCGTCGTCCTCGTGCCCCGTCTTGTGGTCCTCCCCGCCCACGATCAGCACCTCCTCGCCGTCCGCGGTGCGCTGCAGGCGGACGTAGTGGTACATCTCCAGGGTGTCCCAGTAGAGCGCGTCCGCCGTGGTCCCGGGGAGCACCGCCGCCCCGATGACGAACGTCCGGTAGGGCGCCTGCTTGGTGTGGATGCTGAAGCGGTCGCTGATGGGCGAGTTGGTGGCCACCACCACCGCCCCGGCGCGCACGGTGAAGCCGTCGTCGGTGCGCACCGAGGGCTCCGCGCCGCCCTGCACTTCGTTCACGTGCGTCCCGGTGAAGACGTGCCCCCCCGCCGCGTGGACGGCGCGGGCCAGCCCGTCCAGGAACTTGAGCGGGTGGAACCGCCCCTGCCGGGGGAAGCGGAGGCAGGGCCCCGTGTCCCAGGGGGCTCCCGGCGCCCTCTCCAGCCGCTCCACGTCGGTGAACCCCGCCCGGTGCGCGGCGGCCAGCTCCCGGTCCAGCAGGTCGGGCCCGTGATCCGGCCCCAGGAAGAGGTAGCCGTCCAGCCGCACGTAGTCGCAGTCGATCCCCTCCGCCCGGGCGATCTCCCCCACCCGCTCGATGGCGGCCTGGTGGCTCTCGTACGCCAGCCGCGCCCCCTCCCGGCCGTGCACCTGCTCCAGCACGTGGAAGCGGTCGTCCAGGGCGCTGGAGAGGTGCGCGGTGGTCTGCCCCGTCTCCCCCCCGCCCACGGCGTTGTCGTCCAGCACCACCACGCGCTTCCCCGCCTTCGCCAGGTGGTAGGCCACGGACATCCCCGCGATCCCCGCCCCCACCACGCACACCTCGGCGCGCAGGTCCTCCTTCAGGGGGACGAACTCCGGCTGCGGGCCCCCCGTCCCCTCCCACACCGACACAGACCGCTCGGACGACTTTGGCATCGTTCGCTCCTCACGTTCCCGGTTCACCGGTTCGACAGGCGGGAGCGGCACTGCAATGTTGGTTCCCGGGAGAGTGCTACATACGGACGGCGGGGGTCGGGCGTGCCCCTCGCTGGCGCTCGGGTCGGGCTGCGGCTCCGTAGGGCGGGATACGACTCCGCCCAACGGAGGCGAGCCCCACGGAACTACTGTGGGTCTCGCCGCTTCGCGCTCGC
>DATABU010000207.1:0-4456 GCA_036259415.1 Longimicrobiaceae bacterium | reverse complement strand
CTCCTCGGAGAGCACCTCGGCCAGGGCGCCCTTCGCGGTGCCGGTCTCGCGCACCCGGAACCCCTCGGCGCGCAGCAGGCTGCCGAGCATCCGGCGGATGTTCGGCTCGTCGTCGGCGATCAGGATGGTGGACATGGGTCGAGTTCCGGGCGGCGGCGGCGCGTCCGGACGGGGAGCCCGGCGGCCGCGCCCTTCTACTCCCCGGGCGATCCCGGAGTTTCAGCGCCGCCGCCCCGGGCCAGGGCGGGGCGCGCCCCGCGGGGGGCCGGGAGGAGAACCCGGAACTCGGCGCCGCCCTCGGGACGGTTGCGGGCGTGCACCTCGCCGCCGTGCGCCTGCACCGTCTGCCGCACCAGCGCCAGCCCCAGCCCCGTCCCCCGCGACTTGGTGGTGAAGTCGGGCTCCCAGATGCGCTCCAGGTGCTCTGGGGGGATGCCGGGCCCCGTGTCGGTCACCCGCACCTCCACCCCGTCGCCCAGGGTGCGGGCCACCACCGTCACCGCGCCCGTCCCGCCCACCGCGTCGGCGGCGTTGAGGAGGAGGTTGGCGAAGGCGCGCGAGAGCGCGTCGTGGTGGCCGCGCACCGGGGGGAGGTCCACCGGTGCGCGCAGCCGCGGCGACACTCCGGGGGGGAGGTGGGTGCGGAGGAGGTAGTCCAGCAGCTCCGGCAGGTCGATCTCGCTGGTGGGGCCCTCCGGGAGCCTGCCGAACTGCGCGAACGAGCGCGCCAGCTCCTCCAGCCGCGCCGACTCCGCCGCGATCACCTCCAGCGCCTCCGCCGCCGCGGGCCCGGCGGGCTGCGCCTCCAGGGTGCGCAGCGCCAGCCGCATGGGGGTGAGCGGGTTCTTCAGCTCGTGGGCCACCCCGCGGGCCATGGACACCCAGGTGCGCATCCGCTCCGCCTCCAGGGCGCGGGCGCGGGAGGCGGCCAGCTCCCCCTCCATCTGCCGGAAGGCCGAGCGCAGGATGCCGAACTCGCCGCTCTCGTCCGGGTCGCCGGGGCGGGGCGGGGGGAGGGCCTCGCCGCGCCCCACGCGCCCCGCCCACCCCACCAGCTCCCCCACCGGCCGCGAGAGCTCCCGCGCGATCCCCCGCGAGGCGCGGAACGCCAGCCACGCCAGCAGGGCGCCCAGCAGCAGCGCGGCCACGGGGATGGCCACCAGCGCGCGCCGCAGCAGCCAGTCCCAGCGCCGCGCCTGCGTCAGCGAGGCGGAGAGCTCGCGGCGGTGCCCGGCGGCGGCGGCGGCGAGAGCGGGGTCTCCGCTGGCCTCGGCCCGCTGCACCAGCGTCCGGCCGCTCGCCGCGATGCGCTCCCAGGCGCCCAGCGAGTCGGTGCGCGCCACGGTCTCCGACAGCAGGTAGGTCCCGGCGCCCAGCAGCAGGAGCGACGGGAAGATGGAGAACAGGACCAGCGCGGTCCTCAGGCGGCGTTCGAAGGAGCGGGCCATGCAGGGGGTTCCGACGGGTGGCTGCGCGCTGTTGCAAGCTACCGGGTGCGTCGGGTTCCGGGCAAGAAAGGAGAACGGCGGGGGGTGGGCGTGCCCCTCGCTGGCGCTCGGGTCGGGCTGCGGCTCCGTAGGCCGGCACACCACGCCGGCCAACGGAGGCGAGCCCCGCCAAACAGCCGGCGGGTCTCGCCCCTTCGGGCTCGCATCCCTCACGCGGGCGCCCAGCCGGGGCGGGCTGTGCTCCCCTCTCCCGCTTGCGGGGGAGCGGCCGGGGGAGGGGGCCTGCCGTTGCCGTTCTCCCCCTCTCCCCCTTGCGGGGAGAGGGGGCCGGGGGGTGAGGGGGTCAGTCGTCCCGCAGCAGGTCCAGGACGCGCTCCTGCTCCAGGAGCAGGAGGCCGAGGCGCTGGGTGGAGAAGCCGTCCTTCAGGGTGTAGTCGTAGGCGGGGGAGCCGTCGCGGATCTCGGCGTCGAAGCAGCGGAGCTGGATCGAGGGGACGGGGGCGAAGTCCTCCGCGAGCTCCGCCAGGTGGGAGGAGACCAGGAAGAGGCCGTTGCGGGACCTCGCGAAGGCGGCGACGACCGCGCGGGTGGCGTCGTGGGCGTCCCGGACGTTGGTGCCCCGGAACATCTCGTCCAACACCATGAACATCCGCTTCCCCTCCCGCAGGAGGAGGGCGGCCTCCTTCACCCGGCGGACCTCGCTGACGCGCGGCGAGCCGCGCCAGCGTGGGGCGCGAGTAGGCGACCCCGTCGAACCGCACCGTGCCGTGGTCGGGCGCGATCCAGCCCGCGCAGATCCTGAGCAGGGTGGACTTCCCGGTGCCGTTGCGGCCCAGCAGGAGGGTGGCCGTCCCCGCCTCCACGGCGAGCGACGCGGAGGAGAGCACCCTGCGGCCCCGGAACGACTTGCTGACGGAGTCCGCCGCCAGGAGCGCGGTCACAGCCGCAGCCCCACCGCGGCCAGGATCTCCAGCGCAAGGGCCGGGAGCGCCGAGAAGGCCGCGATGGAGGCGCGCCCCACCCCCAGGTTCGCCAGGAAGACGACCTCGTTGCGGCGCCGGGCCTCCAGCAGCCCCAGCACGCCCACCACCGCGACCACCAGGAGCGCCGCGCGCGGCGTGGGAGCCAGGCCGGCGGCGGAGGGGAGGCCGCCCGCGAGCACCACCAGGCGCACGCCCACCCAGAGCAGCAGCGCGCGCAGGAGGAGCACCCGGGTGAAGGGCCGAACGGGGAGCGTGGGCATGTGGCGCCGCTGGCCGGCGGCCGATTTACTGCACCACCCGCCGCACCTCCGTCACGCCCACCGCGGCGCCGCCGCGGCGCGGGTCGGAGACGCCGGAGAGCGTCCCGTCCGGGAGGACGATGATGGTCTGGGTGTCGCCCTGGTAGCCGGCGCGCTCGTCGACGGCGTGGCCCAGGGCGCGGAGCGCGGCGGCGGTCCGCTCCGTCAGCCCGCCGCGCTCGTAGCGCAGGGTGTCGGGGAGGTGCTGGTGGTGCAGGCGCGGGGCGGCGGTGGCGGTCGCCGCGTCCATGTCCCAGTCCACCACGTTGGAGACCATCATCGCCACGGTGGTGATGATGGTGGCGCCGCCGGGCGTCCCGGTCACCAGGCGGACCCGGCCGGCGGGCGACAGGACGATGGTGGGGGTCATGGCGGAGAGCATCCGCTTCCCGGGCTGGATGGCGTTCGCCTCGCCCTGCACCAGGCCGAACATGTTGGGCGCCCCCGGCTTGGCGGAGAAGTCGTCCATCACGTTGTTCAGCAGGAACCCCGCTCCCGCCACGGTGACCGAGTTGCCGTAGAGGGAGTTGAGCGTGGTGGTAACCGCCACCGCGTTCCCCTGCGCGTCGACGATGGAGTGATGCGTGGTCTGGGTGCCTTCGCCCGGCGCGCCGGCGCCCGCGGGAACGGGGCCCAGGCCGGGGCGCACTTCCGCCGAGGGGGTCGCCCGGTCCCGGCGCACGGTGCGGCGGCGCTCCGCGGCGTACTCGTCCGAGGCCATCCGCGCGGTGGGCTGCGGGACGAAGTCGGGATCGGCCAGGTACTCGTTGCGGTCGGCGTAAGCCCGGCGCGCCGCCTCCGCGAAGAGGTGCACGTGCTCCGCCGAGAGGTAGCCCAGCGAGCGGAGGTCGAATCCCTCCAGGATGTTCAGCGCCTCCGCCAGCGTGGCTCCCCCGGAGGACGGGGAGGACATGGCGATCACCTCGTGGCCGCGGTACGTGAAGCGCACGGGGTCGCGCCACTTCGCCTGGTAGCGGGCCAGGTCCTGGCGGGTGATGAGCCCGCCGCCGCGCCGCATCTCCGCCTCCAGCAGCTCCGCCGTGCGCCCGCGGTAGAAACCGTCCCTCCCGTCGCGGGCGATGCGGCGGAAGGTCTCGGCGAGGTCGCGCTGCACCAGGCGGTCGCCCACGCGCGGTGCGCGCCCGCCGGGAAGGAACACCTGCGCGGTGGCGGGGTGGCGGCGCAGGCGCTCCTCGTAGGTGCGGAGCGAGCCGGCGAGTCGCTCGTGCACCACGACCCCCTCCGCCAGGTTGACGGCCGGCTGCACCAGCTCCGCCCAGGGGAGGCTCCCGAAGCGCCGGTGCGCCTCCCACATCCCCGCCACCGAGCCGGGCACCGCGACCGCCTGGTGCCCCACGGTCGAGCGGTCGGTGAGGTTCCCCTGCGCGTCCAGGTACATGTCGCGCGTGGCCGCCAGCGGCGCGGTCTCGCGGAAGTCCAGCGCGGCCGTCGTTCCGTCCGCCATGCGCACCACCATGAACCCGCCGCCGCCGATGTTCCCCGCCTCGGGGTTCACCACGGCCAGCGCGAAGTGCGTCGCGACCGCCGCGTCCACCGCGTTGCCGCCGCGGCGCAGCACCTCGGCGCCCACCTCGCTCGCCACCCGGTCGGTGGTGGAGACCATCCCGCCCCGGGCCGTCACCGGGGTGATGGAGCCCGCCGGGAACGCCCACCCCTCCGGGAAGCGGAGCGCGGACGACGGAGCGGCCGCCGCGGCGCGGGCCGG
>DATABU010000206.1:0-5463 GCA_036259415.1 Longimicrobiaceae bacterium | reverse complement strand
GTGAGGCGGTCGGCGGTGCCGGGGAGGGGGCAGTCCAGCTCGGCGTCCAGCGTGCAGCGTCTCCCCTCCCCCGAGCGCACGAAGCGGCACCGGCCGATCTGCTGCGTCCGGGGACCGGGCCAGGACGCCTCGCCGGCGGCGTACTCCTGGAGCAGGTAGACCGTGGGGACGCCGCCGGAGTACGCCACCACGTTGACGCTGGGGCGGTCGGCGGGGAGCTGGGGGGCGCCCCGGCGGGACGCGTCGGCGTAGCCGGGGAGGAAGGGGAGCCCGAACGACCAGATGAGCACCACCCCGTCGCCGCGGGGGGTGACCAGGTCCGCGTACCACCAGGCGAACCCCCCCGGCGCGCGGAGGAGCGCGGGGTCCATCTCGCGGCGGGTGCTCCCGATCTCGATCATCCGGCTCCTGGCCCCGAGTTTGCCGCGGCCCCCCGGACCACGGTCCGTCCAGGGTTTGCGCAGATCCGCCCGCCCTGCTCCCGCACCCGTCCCGCGCATGCTCGACGTCCTGGTCCTCGGCAAGGGTCCTGCCGCGCTCGCCGCCGCCGCCGCGCTGGGCGCGCGCGGACTGCGTGCGGGCGTCGTCGGCCCGCCGGGGCCGCCGCGCTGGACCGCCCAGTACGGCGTCTGGGCGGACGAGATGGACGCCGTGGGGCTGGCGGAGGTCGCCGGCAGCCGCTGGGACCGGGTCTCCGCCGGCTTCGGCGGGGGGAGGACGCGCGTCCTCCCCCGAGCCTACGTGCGGGTGGACCGCGACGCCCTGGCCCGCGTCCTGGAGGAGCGCTGCGGGCGCGCCGGCGTCCGCTGGCTGGACGGCGAGGCCGCCGCCGCGGAGCACGGCCCCGCGGGGAGCACGGTGCGCCTGCGCGGCGGGGGGACCGTCGAGGGGCGGGTGGTGGTGGACGCCTCCGGCCACCGCCCCGCGCTCGTCCGCCGCGGCGCCCGCCCCGCGCAGGGGTTCCAGACCGCCTGGGGCGCCGTGGTCCCGGGCACAGTGCCCGGGGTGGAGCCCGACTGCGCCACGCTGATGGACTGGGACGACGCGGGGCTCCCCCCGTCGCCCGTCCCCACCTTCCTCTACGCCCTCCCCTTCGCCGACGGCTCCGTGTTCGTGGAGGAGACGGCGCTGGTGGCGCGGCCCGCCCTGCCCTTCGACGTGCTGGAGGCCCGCCTCCGCGCCCGCCTCGCGGCGCGCGGCGTGGCCGTGCCCGAGGGGGGCGAGCGGGAGCTGTGCCGGATCCCCATGGGCGGCCCGCTCCCCTCGCCGCGGCAGCGGGTGGTGGGCTTCGGCGGGGCGGCGGGGATGGTGCACCCGGCCACCGGCTACCTGCTGGCCCGCGTCCTCGCCGACGCCCCGGCGCTCGCGGGGGCGCTGGCGGACGGGCTGGGGCGCCCGGGCGGCTCGCCGGCCAGAGCGCCTGCCAGGCGGACCGGCGGCGGCGCAACGCGCTCTTCCGCTTCGGGATGGAGGCGCTGCTCCGGCTGGACGCCGCCGACGTCCGCGACTTCTTCGCCGCCTTCTTCGACCTCCCCGAGGCGGAGTGGCGGGGCTACCTGGGCGACCGCCTCCCCGCCGCGGAGCTGGCCGGCGTCATGGCCCGCTTCTTCGCCCGCGCCCCCGGCCGGGTCCGCGCCCGGCTGGCGTCGGCGGCGCTCGGGGCCGAGGGGATCCGGCTGGCCCGGTCGCTCGCGGCGACGGGGAGCTGACGCGCGTCCCCCTGTGCACGATTTTCGCGTGTACAATCTTTGTCCAATCGTTGTCCGTGCGCAAGGCCGCCCCGGCGGCCGTCCCAGGAGAGATGACTCCATGACTCCTTCGGGCCAGGCAGCAGCAGAGACCGTCCCGCGCACGGCGCCGCCCCGCGCGGCACCCCGCGTCCGCGCCGCCCCCGCCGGCCGGCCGTCGCTGGCCCTCGTCGGCTCGCTGCGCTCCACGCTCTGCCTCCCCGGGGTGGAGGCGCTGATGGACCGCCTGGCGGGGGAGGCGGGCGGCGAGCCGGCGGGCTCCATGGTGCGCGCCCACCTGGCGGCGGGCGGGAAGCGCATCCGCGCGCGGCTCGCGCTGGCCGCGCTGGAGGCGCTGGACGAGCCGCGCGAGGCCGGGGTCGCCTGGGCCGCCGCCTGCGAGCTGCTGCACAACGCCACCCTGGTGCACGACGACCTCCAGGACGGCGACCGGGTGCGCCGCGGCCACCCCACCGTGTGGGCGCTGCACGGGATGCCGCAGGCGGTGAACGCCGGCGACCTCCTCCTCATGCTCCCCTACCTGGCGCTGGAGGGGCTGGACGCGGGCCCGGACCGCCGCTGGACGCTGGCCCTCGCGCTGGCGGGGCACGCCGCCGCGGTGGTGCGGGGACAGGCCGCCGAACTGGCGCTCGGCCCCTGGAGCGAAGCGGGCTGGCCGGAGTACCGCGCCATCGCGGAGGGAAAGACGGGCGCGCTCTTCCAGCTCCCGGTGGAAGGGGCGGCGGTCTTGGCCGGCCGCCCCGCGGACGAGGCCCGGCGGCTGGCCGGGCCCTTCCGGGCGCTGGGCCTCCTCTTCCAGCTCCAGGACGACGTGCTGGACCTGTTCGGCGACAAGGGGCGCGGGGCGCCTGGCTCGGACCTGCGCGAGGGGAAGACGAGCGCGCTGGTCGTGGAGCACCTGGCGCTCCACCCCGCCGATGCTCCCTGGCTCCGCGCGCTCCTGGCCGCGCCGCGCTGCGAGACGCCGCAGGCCGAGGTGGAGCTGGCGATGGAGCGCTTCCGGACGGGCGGGGCGCTGGCCCGGGTGCTGGCCCGCATCGACGACGCCGCGGCGGAGGCGGTCCGCTCCCCGGCGCTGGCGGAGGAGCCCGGGCTGCGGCGCCTGGCCGCGGAGCTGGCGGCGGTGGCGCTCCTCCCCATCGAGGGCGCGCGGCGGGAGGCGCGCCCGTGAGCACGCACGCCGTCGTCATCGGCGCGGGGCTGGGCGGGCTGGCGGCCGCCATCCGGCTGCGGGCCCGCGGCCACCGCGTCACGGTGCTGGAGGCCGCCGGCCAGCCCGGGGGGCGCGCCGGCGTCTTCCTGCGCGACGGCTTCTCCTTCGACGCCGGGCCCACCGTCGTCACCGCACCGTACCTGCTGCACGAGCTGTTCGCGCTGGCCGGCCGCGACTCGCGAGACTACTTCGAGCTGGTGCCGGTGGACCCCTTCTACCGGGTGGAGCTCGCGGACGGGTCGCGCTTCGACTACGTGGGCGACGAGGAGCGCATCGTGGCGCAGATCCGGGAGATGAGCCCCGGCGACGTGGACGGCTACCGCCGCCTGGCAGCGCACGCGGAGCGCATCTTCGACGTGGGCTACACGCAGCTGGCCGACGCGCCCTTCGACCGGCTCTCGGAGATGCTGCGGGTGGTGCCCGACATGGTGCGCCTGGGGAGCTACCGCTCCGTCTACGGGATGGTGTCGCGCTACCTGCGCGACGAGCGGCTGCGGCAGGTCTTCACCTTCCAGCCGCTGCTGGTGGGCGGGAACCCCTTCCGCACCACCTCCATCTACCTCCTCATCCACTGGCTGGAGCGGAAGTGGGGGGTCTGGTTCGCGAAGGGGGGGACCACCTCCATCGTGCGGGGGATGGTGCGCCTGCTGGAGGAGATGGGGGCGGAGGTGCGCTGCGGCGCCCCGGTGGAGGAGATCGAGGTGCGGGACGGCCGCGCCCGCTCGGTGCGCCTGGAGGGGGGCGAGCGCATCGCCTGCGACCTGGTGGTCGCCAACGGCGACCCGACGCACGTCTACGGCAAGCTGGTGGCGGCGCGGCACCGGCGGCGGCACACCGACCGCTCGCTGGCGCGGCGGCGGCTCTCCATGGGGCTCTTCGTGGCCTACTTCGGGACGAGGAAGACGTACCCGGAGCTGGCGCACCACACCATCCTGATGGGCCCGCGCTACCGGGAGCTGCTGGAGGACATCTTCGAGCGCAAGCGGCTGGCGGACGACTTCTCCCTGTACCTGCACGCCCCCACCCGCACCGACCCGTCGCTGGCGCCGCCCGGGCACGAGTGCTTCTACGTGCTCTCCCCCGTCCCCCACAACGGGAGCGGGATCGACTGGGAGGCGGAGGGGCCGCGCTACCTGGACCGCATCCTGGGGCACCTGGAGGAGCGCTGCCTCCCCGGGCTGCGCGAGAACCTCGTGACCTCGTTCCACGTCACGCCGCGCTACTTCGAGGAGCAGCTGCGCTCCACCCGGGGCGCCGGCTTCGGGATCGAGCCGCGGCTCTCGCAGTCCGCGTACTTCCGCTTCCACAACCGCTCGGAGGACGTGGAGGGTCTGTACTTCGTCGGCGCGGGGACGCACCCCGGCGCGGGGGTGCCCGGGGTGCTCTGCTCGGCCAAGGTGCTGGACCGGGTGCTCCCGGGCACGCCCGCCTCCGCCCCGGCGCCCACCCTCGCGGCGGCGCCCGCGTGACGCCGCCCGTCCTGGAGGCGAGCCGGGCGTCGCTCGCGCGCAACGCCCGCACCTTCAGCCTCGCGGCGCGCCTCCTCCCCGCCGGGGTGCGGGACGACGCGGCGCTGGTGTACGCCTTCTGCCGCGAGGTGGACGACACCGCGGACGAGGCCACCGACACCGCGGAGGCCGCCGTCGCGCTGGCCCGCCTCCGCGCGGAGGCCGCGGGCCACGCGCCCGCCCGGCCGCTGGTGGCCGAGTTCCGGGCGGCGGCGGCGCGGCTGGGGCTCCCGCTGCGGAGCGCGACGGAGCTGGTGGACGGCGTGGCGTCGGACCTGGGCCCGGTGCGCATGGCGGACGACGCCGAGCTGCTGCGGTACTGCTACCGCGTCGCCAGCACGGTGGGGCTGATGATGTGCGCGGTGCTGGGGGTGCGGTGCCGAGAGGCGCATCCCCACGCGGTGGACCTGGGGATCGCCATGCAGCTCACCAACATCTGCCGCGACGTGGCGGAGGACGCCCGGCGAGGCCGCGTCTACCTCCCCGCGGACCGGCTGCGGCGCGCGGGCGTGGACCCGGCCTCGCTGGCGGCGGGGGCGGCCGACCGGTGCGCGGTGGCGGCGGTGGTGGCGGAGGTGCTGGCGCTGGCGGACCGCTACTACGCCAGCGCGGACGGGGGGATGCGGGACATCCCGCCTCGGGTGCGCCCCGCGATCCTGGTGGCGAGCCGCGTCTACCGCGCCATCGGCGTGCGGCTGCGGCAGCGCGGCTGCGACGCGCTGGCGGGGCGGACCGTCGTCCCCGCCCCGGAGAAGGCGCTCTGGGGCACCCGGGCGCTGGCCGCCTGTCTGCGCCCGGCGATCCTGGGGATCGGCCCGCGATGGACGCACGACGGCAGGCTGCACGCCGCGCTGCGGGGACTCCCGGGGGTGAACGCCTGACCCGCCGGGGGCGGGCCTGTCCCCGGCGGGGCGCCTCCAGGGTGAGCCCGGCCGGCTCCTCGATCAGCTCCCGAGCCGGGGGAGAGCGCCCGGCGCAGGACCCAGAAGGGCCC
>DATABU010000205.1:0-2512 GCA_036259415.1 Longimicrobiaceae bacterium | reverse complement strand
CCGGCCGACTGGCTGGCGTGGCAGCCGCAGCAGAGCGGCACGACGGCGAGCCTGCGCGGCCTCAGCGTGGTGGACGCACGGACCGCCTGGGCGAGCGGCGCCGGCGGCACCTACCTGCGCACCACGGACGGCGGCGCCACCTGGCGGGCGGACACCGTCCCCGGAGCGTCCGGGCTGGACTTCCGCGACGTGCACGCGGTGGACGCCCGCACCGCGTACCTGATGAGCATCGGCGAGGGCCCGGAATCGCGCATCTACAAGACGACCGACGCGGGGCGCGGCTGGACGCTCCAGTACACGGTTCCAGGGCCGCAGGGCTTCCTCGACGGGATCGCCTTCCGCGGCCCGGCGGACGGGATCGCCTACAGCGACCCGGTGGACGGGCGCTTCCTCGTCCTCACCACGCGGGACGGTGCCACCTGGCGCCCGGTCCCGCCGGAAAGCCTCCCGCCCGCCCTCCCCGGCGAGGCGGGCTTCGCGGCGAGCGGCACCGGGATCGCCGTGCGCGGCGACCGGGTGTGGTTCGGCACCGGGGGCGGGGCGCAGGCGCGCGTCTTCCGCTCGGAGGACCGCGGGCGCAGCTGGACGGCCGCGCCTACGCCGATGGCGGCGGGCTCCGCGGGGGCCGGCGTCTTCTCCCTGGCCTTCTGGAGCGACCGCGAGGGCGTCGCGGTGGGCGGCGACTACACCCGGCCGGACGACTCCGCCGGCAACGCGGCCCGGACCGAGGACGGCGGGCGCACATGGCGTCCGGTCCGCGGCGCGCCGCCGCGCGGCTACCGCTCCGGGGTGGCCGTGGTCCCGGGGACCACGCCGCCGCTGCTGGTCGCGGTGGGGACCTCCGGCTCGGACTACTCGCGGGACGGCGGGGAGAGCTGGACCCCCATCGACACCGTGGGCTACAACGCCGTGGCCGCCGCGGGGCCGGACGCCGTCTGGGCGGTGGGGCCGGGGGGCAAGGTGGCGAAGCTGCGGATCGGCGCGCCGTAGCCGTCCCCGCCGGCCAACGAACCGGGCCTGCGGCGTGTCGTGCCTGTGCGCCCCCACCCCGCGGAGGGCCGCGTCGCGCGTCCACCCCTTCCCGGAGGTACACGATGGGCCCAGCCGCCGTGCTCGCCGCCGTCTCGCTCCTCGTCCCGGCCGCCGCGCCCCCGGCCGCCCCCGCCGACACCGCGCAGGTCACGGAGTGGGAGGTCCCCTGGGCGCAGAGCCGCCCCCGCGACCCCTTCGTGGCGCCGGACGGCCGCGTCTGGTTCGTGGGGCAGCGCACGCACTACGCGGCGGTGTTCGACCCCCGCACGGCCGAGTTCCGGCGCTTCGAGCTGGAGGACGGCACGGGCCCGCACAACCTGGTGGTGGACGGGGAGGGGAACGTCTGGTACGCCGGGAACCTCAACGCCCACATCGGCAGGCTGGACCCCCGCACGGGCGAGATCACCCGCTTCCCCATGCCCGACCCGGCGGCGCGCGACCCGCACACGCTGGTGTTCGACGGCCGCGGCGACCTCTGGTTCACGGTGCAGGGCGGCAACTTCGTGGGCCGCCTCGCCCCGTCCACGGGGAAGGTGGAGCTGGTGAAGGTGCCGACGGAGAACGCCCGGCCGTACGGCATCGTGGTGGACGCGCAGGGGCGCCCCTGGTTCAACGAGTTCGGGAGCAACAAGATCGCCACGGTGGACCCCTCCACCCTGCGGCTGGAGGAGATCGCCCTGCCGCGCGCGGAGGCCCGCACCCGGCGCCTGGGCTTCACCTCCGACGGGGGGCTCTGGTACGTGGACTACGCCGGCGGGATGCTGGGGCGGCTGGACCCGGCGACCCGGCAGGTGCGCGAGTGGGCCATCCCCGGCGGCGCCACGGGCCGGCCGTACGCAATGGCCGTGGACGACCGCGACCGTGTCTGGTTCGTGGAGACCGGCGCCCGCCCCAACCGCCTGGTCGGCTTCGACCCGCGGACGGAGCGGTTCTTCAGCACGAGCGCCATCGCGAGCGGCGGCGGCGCGGTGCGCCACATGGTGTTCCACGCGCCCACCCGCGAGATCTGGTTCGGGACGGACACCAACACCCTCGGCCGCGCGAAGCTGCCGTAGCATGCGTGCGCCCCACCCCCTCCTCCCGGCAGCCGCCGTCGCGGCGGCGCTCGCCGCGTCGCCGCTCCTCCCGGCCGGGGGCGGCGCGCACGGCTACCCCGACCACCCGCCCGTGGCGCACACCGGCGGCTTCGGCGAGCCCACCTGCCTGGCGTGCCACGCGGGCGCGGCGCTGAACGACCCGGCGGGGTCGCTGGCGCTGCGCGGCGTCCCGGACGCGTACGGGCCGGGCGGACGCTACCGCATAGACGTGGTGCTGGAGCGGGCGGGGATGGCGGCGGGCGGGTTCCAGCTCGCCGCGCGCTGCGAGGACGGGACCCAGGCGGGCGACCTCACCCCGGCCGGCGCGCCCCGGGTGACCGTCGCGGAGGACGGGAGGACGGGGGTGCGGTACGCGCACCAGACGGCGGAGGGTGTGGTGCCCG
>DATABU010000204.1:0-2203 GCA_036259415.1 Longimicrobiaceae bacterium | reverse complement strand
ATCCGGCGCGCGCGCGCCGGCGGCGTCACCACCGTGAACGTGATGCCCGGTTCCGGGCTGCTGATGAGCGGCCAGACCGCCTACCTCAAGCTCCGCGACGGCAACGCCATCGACGACCTGCTCTTCTGCTCCGACCCGCTGCGCGAGGTGTGCGGCGGGCTGAAGATGGCCAACGGCACCAATCCCCGCGGCTCGGCCCCGCACCCGGGGACCCGCGCCCGCGCCGCCGCCATCGTCCGCGACCGCTTCGTCAAGGCGCGCGAGTACCGCGAGAAGGTCCGCGCCGCCCGCGGCGACGCGGCGAAGCTCCCCCCGCGCGACCTGGAGCTGGAGACGCTGGCCGAGGTGCTGGACGGGAAGCGCGCGGTGCACTTCCACACCCACCGCGCCGACGACGTGCTCACCGCCATGCGCCTGGCCGAGGAGTTCGGCTTCCGCCTGGTGCTCCAGCACGTCAGCGAGGCGTACAAGGTGGCCGACCGCATCGCCGCGGCTCGCGTCCCCGCCTCCATCATCGCCCTGGACGCCCCGGGCGGGAAGCTGGAGGCGGCGGAGTTCAGCAACGTGAGCGGCGGGGTGCTGGAGAAGGCCGGGGTGCCGGTGGCCTTCCACACCGACGACGGGATCACCGACTCGCGCTTCTTCCTGCGCTCCGCCGCCATGGGGGTGCGCGCCGGGATGTCGCGCGAAGCGGCGCTGCGGGCGGTGACGCTCGCCCCCGCGCGGATGCTCGACCTGGCGGACCGCATCGGCTCGCTGGAGCGCGGCAAGGACGCCGACTTCATCGTCCTCTCCGGCGACCCGCTCAGCAGCTACACGCACGTGGAGCAGACCTGGGTGGAGGGGCGCCGGCTCTTCGACCGCGCCGACCCCGAGCAGCGAAAGCTGGCCGTGGGCGGGTACGGCGCCTACCGCGGCGGCTCCTCCCTGCACGCCCACGAGGGCGAGGAGGGGCACGAATGAGCCGCCTCCCGACCCTCGCCGCGCTCCTGGCGGCCGCGCTCGCGGCCCCGGCGCTGCACGCGCAGCTCGCCGTCCGCGGCGAGACCGTCTACACCATGGCGGGCGCGCCCATCCGCGACGGCGTGGTGCTGGTGCGCGACGGCAGGGTGGAGCGCGTGGGCCCCGCCTCGCAGGTGCCGGTCCCCGCCGGCTGGCGCGTGCTCACCGCGAAGGTGGTGACCCCGGGGCTGGTGGACGCGCACTCGGTGGTGGGGCTCGCCGGGATGCTCGGCCAGCCGCACGACCAGGACCAGCTGGACCGCACCGACGCCGTGCAGCCCGAGCTGCGGGCCGTGGACGCCTACAACGCCGCGGACGAGCTGGTGGCGTGGCTGCGCGGCTTCGGCGTCACCACCGTGCACACCGGCCACGGCCCCGGCGCCCTCGCCAGCGGCCAGACCATGGTGGTGAAGACCCGCGGCGCCCACGTTGGCGAGGCGCTGGTGGACTCCGCCACCATGGTGGCCTTCACCCTGGGGCGCAGCGTCGCGAGCAACTACAAGAGCCCCGGCACCCGCGCCCGCGGCGTGGCCATGCTGCGCACCGAGTTCCTCAAGGCGCGCGAGTACGAGCGCAAGCAGAAGGCGGGGACGCAGCAGGCGCGCGACCTGAAGATGGAGGCGCTGCTGGAGGTCCTGAACCGCCGCCGCCCGGCGCTCTTCACGGTGCAGCAGGCCCCGGAGATCCTGGCCGCCCTGCGGCTGGCCGAGGAGTTCGGGTTCCGGCTCGTGCTGGACGGCGCCGCCGAGGCGTACCTGGTGGCCGACGAGATCCGCGCGGCCGGCGTCCCCGTGATCCTGCACCCCACCATGGTCCGCACCTTCGGCGAGACCGAGAACGCCTCGCTGGAGACGGCGAAGCTGCTGCGCGACCGGGGGATCCCGGTGGCGCTGCAGAGCGGGTTCGAGGGGTACGTCCCCAAGACGCGCGTGGTGCTCTTCGAGGCCGCCGTCGCCGCGGCCAACGGGCTGGGGATGGAGGACGCCCTGCGCGCCGTCACCCTGGACGCCGCGCGGGCCATCGGGATGGAGCGCCGGGTGGGCTCGCTGGAGCCCGGGAAGGACGGAGACCTGGCGCTCTTCGACGGCGATCCCTTCGAGCACACCTCGCACGTCTGCGCCGTGGTCATCGAGGGCGAGGTGGTCAGCGAGACCTGCCGGTAGGCCGGACGCGAGCGGGAACGACGGCGCCCCCGCCCGGT
>DATABU010000203.1:0-3658 GCA_036259415.1 Longimicrobiaceae bacterium | reverse complement strand
ACGCGGGGTCGTAGAGCCACCAGGTGTACCCGGCGTTCCCCGTGGCGCCCCACCACGCGAGGTGCCACACGTCCGGGACGCCGTCGAAGTTCACGTCCTCCCGCCCCAGGTCCGCCCCCGGGCCGGGAGGCGGCTCCAGGTCTTCCGCCGCCGTCACCAGCGTCTGCACCCGCGCGCCGTCGCGCATCACCCAGGCGCTGTCCAGCGCGCCGGAGGCGTTGCGGAAGGGCTGCAGCGTGAGCTCGGGCACCGCCGGTTGCGGGGCAGCGGCGGGCGCGGGTGTGTTCATAGGCGCCGTGTCGGCCGGAGCCGCGGCGACGGCGGCCGGAGCGCCGGGCGCGGCGTCGCGGGGGGAGCCGCAGGCGGCGAGCAGGAGCAGGGTGACGGTGCGGCGGAGAATCGGCATGAACAGGTTGGTCGCGTTGGCTCGTGGCCGACGGCTCATGGGTGATTGCCCAGGGATTCGGGGGCGGGGACGATCCCCCGGCCGGCAGCGAATTCAGCTCCGATGGCCGGAGATCCGCCCGAGCCAGTAGCCTGGACGTCGCCGATGGTGCGCAACGGCAACGACCACGAGATCGCCGGGATCGCTCTGGTATATCAAGCTGAAGGGGAACCGTCGGAGCAGTACGCGCCGAGTCCCCGCAAGGTAGGGACTTCCGTGCTGCGGAAATGCTGTGATTCGTCGAGTCGCTGCTTCAACCTCACTGATGAGGTCGCCACCCAGGCCCGGGAACTCCGCTTCGTACTGCGCCAGGACCGTGAGGAACGCCGTCTCCGCGGCGGCCAGGAACGGAACGTCCCTCACCGCAGCTGCGCCCGGGCCTTGGCAAACACCTCGGAAGCGGGCACGGTCTTCGCTGAGCCGGAGCGGTACTCGTCAAGCCGGCGGCGAATCTCCTCCTCCCAGGCCCGCTCCACCTCGGCAGGATCCTCCTCGTCCGCATGGTCGAGGCTTGCGATCAGCCGCCGGACCAGCTGCGCACGCTCACGTGGTGGGAGTTCCATCGCTTCGGCCTCCACTTTTTCCAAAAGCTGACTCATGATTGCATACTCCGGTTCGAGGCACACCGAAATCTAACACGCGCACCCGGAGAACGCTCCGGGCTGCGACCGGAATGGGCGGGGAGGCAGACCACGGCTACCGCCCCCGCGCGATGGCGTTCCGCGCGATGCGGTCCACCACGCCGGGGGCGATCAGCTTCAGCCACTGCCCCACCTTCGCGCGAGCCGTCATCACAACCTCGCGCTTCCGCGCCGCCGCGGCGTCCACGATCTGCCGGGCGCACTCCTCCACGGTCATCACCTCGCGCTCGCGGACGGGGCTGTTGCCGGCGCCGAGCGGCCGGCCGTCCGGCCCGAACGCCCGCTCCCGGATCTCGGTGGAGACGAAGCCCGGGTAGACCATGGTGACGGTGACGCCGGTGTCCTCCAGCTCGATGCGCAGCGAATCGAAGAACCCCGCCATGGCGTGCTTGCTTGCCGCGTAGGCGCTGCGCGTGGGCACCCCCGTCTTCCCCGTGAGGCTGGAGACGCCGACGATGCGGCCCCGCGAGCGCTGCAGGTGCGGGAGCGCGTGGTGGGTGCACCAGACGCTCCCCAGGTAGTTGACGCGCATGATGCGCTCGAAGACGGAGAGGTCGGTGATCTCGTCGAAGCGCGCCCACATGCTGAGGCCGGCGTTGTTCACCAGCGTGTCCAGCCGGCCGTACTCCGCGACGGTGCGCTCCACCAGCGCGGCGCACTGCGCCTCGTCCCCCACGTCGGAGGGGACGGCGACGGCGCGCCCGCCCCGCGCCCGGCACTCCGCCGCCACCTCGTCCAGCCGGGCCGCGTCGCGCGCCGCCAGCGCCAGCCAGGCGCCCCCGGCCGCGAGCCGCCGGGCCAGCTCCGCGCCGATCCCGGACGAGGCGCCCGTGACCACCACCACGTTCTCCCGGAACGCCCGGGCGTTCGCAGTCACCGGACCCTCACTTCGCGAGCGGCGACCAGGCCATCCCGTCGGGCCCCTCTCCCGGCCGGATGCGCCCCACGATCCTCCCCGCCCGCAGGTCCACCGCCGCCACCTCGTTCCCCTCCATCATCGCCACGTAGGCCATGGCGCCGTCGGGAGAGACCAGCACCCCCACCGGCACCGGGTTCGCGCCCCCTTCAGCCAGGGGGATCATGGCGACCTCGCGGCGCGTCGCCACGTCGAAGACGCGCAGCTCCCCCGACATGGCGTTGGTGACCAGCGCCCGCGTGCCGTCCGGCGTCACCTTCACGCGGATGGGGAAGGCCGCCGAGGGGACGGTGGCGACGGGGCGGAGGGTGCGGGCGTCCACCACCGACACGTCGTTGGCCTCGCGGTTGGTGACCCACACCTGCGCGCCGTCCGGGGTGACGTCGATCCCCTCCGCCCCGGCCCCGGTGGGGACGGTGCCCAGGTGCGCGCCGCTCTCCAGGTCCATCGCCGAGAGGCTCCCCGACTCGATGTTGCTGGTGTAGACCCGCTTCCCGTCGGGGGACAGGGCCAGCATGTGCGACCCCTTCTCCCGGGTGGGGACCGCCGCCTCAACGCGCCCGGAGGCCACGTCCACCCGGAGAACGGCGCCGCTGGTCTCGGAGGTGACCGCCACCCGCCGGCCGTCGGGGAGCCAGGCGATCCCGTGCGGACGCCGGTGCTCGCCCAGGTCGATGGTCTTCGCCACGCGCCGGGCGGCGAGGTCCAGCACGGTCAGCGTCTTCCCGGGCGCCTGGTTCCCGTAGTCGGCGACCACGGCGGTGCGGCCGTCGGGCGAGACCGCCGCCTCGTGCGGCCCCACGCCCGTGGGGAGGGTGGCGTACACCTCCGCGGTAGCGAGGTCCACCAGCGCCGCGGTGTTGGCGCCCTTGTTGAGGACCACCAGCGTCCCCGTCCCCAGCGCCTGCTGCGCGGACTGCGCGGACGGCGCGCACGCGACGGAGAGGACGCCCGCGAGGACGGCGAGGATCGAGCGCATGCGGACCTTCGTGTTCGGGTGACCGGCGGGAGGATCCACCCCCAATGCTACGGCGCCGCGCCCGGCGGGGTCAATCGGTGCGGAGCGGCAGCGCGAGCGCGGCGGAGCGGAGGAGGTGCGACATGGCGGGCCCGCAGGGCCGGCGGGAAGAAGCGGCGCTGACGCCTACCCGCGCCCCCGGATGCGGACGACCCGCTCCAGCTCGTCGCGCGACTGGAGCACCTTGCGGCGGACGTCCACCGGGAGCTCCGGGTGCGCGGCGAGGAAGGCGTCCACCTCGGCCAGCGCCTCCGGCCCGGTCTGCCCGCCGAGGAAGGCGCCGATCCAGCGGGGGAGGAAGAAGATGCGGCGGTTGTCGCGGAGCCACACCAGCTCCTCCAGCGCCGGACGGAGGTACGGGAGGGTGAGCCGGGCGTGCGCCGGGTCGTTGAAGTTGCCCAGGGACGAGGTCACCCACTCCTCGTTCAGCGACGGGTCGCGCAGGTATCGCTCGAAGTAGCCCGCCTTGGCGGCGGAGTCGGGCGCGGCGGCGCCGGCCACGAAGCGGCGCCGCCGCGCCCGACTCCGCCGCCAAGGCGGGCTACTTCGAGCGATACCTGCGCGACCCGTCGCTGAACGAGGAGTGGGTGACCTCGTCGCTGGGCAACTTCAACGACCCGGCGCACGCCCGGCTCACC
>DATABU010000202.1:0-5283 GCA_036259415.1 Longimicrobiaceae bacterium | reverse complement strand
GGAGAGGCCGGCGGCGGTGCCCACCGAGGAGGGGAGCTGCGCGGCGAGGCGCGGCGGAGAGGCAAGCGCGAGGAGCACCACCAGGACGGAAGGACGCATGCGGGCAACCGGGAGGCTCGGGGGACACGCGGAAGGCGCGGGGAACGGTGCGGGACGAACGCCGCCGATCCGGTGATACCCCGCGCCGGGACCGCGGGGACGGTTCACTCCCCTGGCAGGGGGACGGGAACGCTCAGGCGCGCGGCATCCCGCGCGTAGAGCTCCAGGTCGTCGGCGAAGGCGCGCACCCGGTCCCGCGCCGCCCCGCCGCCCACGCATCCGGCGGCGCCCTCCGCCTCCATCCACCCCTCGACCAGCAGGTCGGCCCCCGCCACGCGGAAGTGTCCGACGAGTCTCGCGCGGGCGGCGGCGCCCGGCCGCCCGCGTTCGCACCGCAGCTCCGCGCCCAGCCGGGCGGCGGGGACCCAGGGCGTCGCGAACACGACGGAGTCAGCGCCCGCGGCCGTGGGAAGGGCGTGGTGCGCCCACACGGCCTCGCGCAGCGGGAGCGGCCCGGGGAGCAGCTCCGCCGCCTTCATGAACGCCGGCCCGCGGCCGGCGAGGCGCCGCGCTTCCCCCGTACCCCGTCCCACGGCGCTCCAGCGGCTCTCCGGAACCACGTAGAGCGGCGCCGCCGCGCCGGTCTCCGGGTATCCGCCGGGGCCGCCACGAGGAGGCGGCGGAGGCTCGCGGCGCGGCGCCTCCCGCTCCCCGGGTGTCCAGGTACGGGGCGCGCGCGGGAGGTCGCGCGCGCCCGGATCGCCGGCCGACGCACATCCAGCGATCACCAGCGCGAGCACGACTGCACCGATCCTCCGCATCTTCCCTCCCTCCAGGGTTCATGGCCGCGGTCGCTCACCATTGATCCTCACCGGGGGACCCGCCACACGCGGAGCACCCGTCCCCCGGTCTCGACGGCCGCCCAGACGCCGTCGCCCTCCCACACCCCGAGGAGCCGCATCGAGGCGCCGCCGGGCGCCGACGCGCTCCACCGCTCGACCGCGCGGCCTCCGGCGATCCGCGCGACCACGGCGCGCCGCGCCGAGGCGGCCCAGATCCCGTCCCCCTCGGCCACCACGGCGGCCGGAGCATCGCCGGGAAACAGCGGGTCCAGAAGCGCGCGCTCCCCGGAGGTGGGCGCGCGCGCGCCTCGCCAGCGGGCGGCGGCCGCGGCGCAGTGCTGCCGCGCCACCACCAGGGCCACGTCCCAGTGCGGCGACTCGGCCGCGTCTCCGGCCCCGCGCACCGCTCCCAGCCCTCCGACCGGCTGCTCGTACCCGAGCCGGAGGGGCTCCGCGCACGCGCCCACGCGCGCCCACTCGCCCACCAACGACGCGCGGGTCGCGGGGGCGTTCCAGGCGCTGTAGAAGGACAGGCGGGCGCCGCCCCGAACCGCCGCGATCAGCGGGCGAGCGTACGCCACCTCGCGCCCGAGCCCCTGCGCCGGCCCCTCGGTGGCACGCGCCGCGGGCGGCGGCTCCGGCGGAGGCGGATCCTGGACGGCGCCCCCCGCCGGCTCCGGCCCCACGCTCACGGCCGCGTCCTCGGGCGCGGCGGGAAGGGTGTCGCCGGTCGTGCCGTCGAGCGGGTGGTAGCCGCCGCCGTCCATTCCCCACGCGGAGGTGTCGGGAGCGAGCTCCAGCTCGGCCGCCGCGGGCGGGGAGGGCGTGAGCGCGGCGGGTGGATCGGCAGGGCGCGCCCGCGCGGGGCCGGCGGTGCTGTCTCGCGAGGGTAGCGGGGCGGGCGGGGGCGCGGGGCGCAGACGCAGCCCCATCAGGAGCCCCAGCGCCACCGCGGCCGGGAGCGCCCACACCCAGAGCGGCGGGCGCTTCATTCCGCGGCTCCGGCGAGCACCGCAGTCACCCGGCCGCGCGAGGCCTCGAGCAGCTCCAGGAGGCCGGCCCCGCCGCCGGCCGCGAGCTCGCTCTCCGCGCGCGCCATCCGCGCGGCGACCTCCGCCTGCAGGCGGGAGAGCCCCTTCAGCGCGTCCAGGACCGCCTGGAGGTCCGGCTCCGCGACGCCCAGGGCGCGCGCCGCCGCGCGAAGCTCCGCCACGGCGCTGTCGTATCGCAGCCGCGGGCTCCGCGGAAGCCGGAAGACGGGGCCGAGGCTCGCGACCGCGGGGGAAGCGCACGCCGTGGGCTCGGCGTCGAGCTCCACCAGGAGCGTTCCCTGGCACGCCTGAAGCTGGCGCAGGACGTCCAGGAGCACCTCGGGCGCGGCGGGCCGCGCGAGCTCGGACTGCATCCCGCGCACGGAGAAGAGCGCGCCCTCCAGCGGGTGCGGCCCGTCGCCGCGCTTCGCGCTCGCCAGGTGGTCCGCCAGGCGGAGCACTTCCTCCAGCACGTCCACCGTCTCCAGCGGCGCCTCCGACCCGGCCAGCCCGAAGCCGTGGGTGGCGGCGTAGCTGGTCCAGCGGCGCGTCCGGGTCCAGCGGGCCACCGTCACCTCCGGCGCTCCGCCTGCCGCCTCGCGGCCGGCCGCGTACTCCTCCAGCAGCGCCGCGACGGCGCAGTCGGCCCAGAGGAGGTCCGGCTCCACCACGAAGACGAGCGGCACCCGCAGTCCGATGGCGTCGGCCAGCGTGAACGGCGCGGACTCGGCCGGCACGTGCGCGGGGACCGCGCGGAGCGGCGTGGCCGCGCTCATCCCGCCGCCTGGAGCAGGGGGAGGGGGTCACTGCTCTCGACCCAGGCCGGGAGGACGTCCCCCGGCCGGGACAGCCGCAGCACCGCGTCGCGGAAGCGCGCGGCCTCGCGGATCTCGCCCGCGCGCGCGGCCAGCTCGAAGACGACGGCCGCGCGGCGCGGCGTCCCGACCCACGCCTCGCCCTGGCTCTCGATCCAGCGCTCGACCACGCCCCACGCCTGGCGGGCGCGGGCGGGATGCGCCCGCACCTCGAGGAGGAGCGCGGCGAGCGTCGCGTCGACGTGCTGGCTCCAGCGCCCGCCGCCCAGGTCGTCGGAGAGGCGGTGCGCCGCGTGCTGCAGCCGGGCGGCCGCCTCACGAGGATCGCGCTCCGCGCTCAGGTACCCGAGGAGGAGCTCCTCGTCGACGCCCCAGGGGCTCGCGCGCTCGGCGGCCTGCAGGAGCTCGTGGGCGGAGCGCGCCTGCCCCCACCAGAGCAGCTCCCGGGCGACGCGGCTCGGCGGGACGGGCGGGACCTCGGCCGGGAGCGATCCCGGCGGGACGCGTCCGGCCTCCGCTTCCTCCAGCGTCCGCCGCACGTCGAGGTCGACCGTATCCACCAGCGCGGCCACGCCCCGGGGCTGCGCCGGGACCGGATCGGTGGCGGCGACGAAGAGGGCGCGGATCCCGGCCCAGAGCCCGATCGCCCGCACGCGGGCGAGCGTCGTCTCCAGGTCTGCGGCGTCCCGCGGGTCGCCCAGCCGCCAGGCCCCGCGTACCACGCCCTCGCCGCCGTCCACCGCGATCCAGCCGAAGCGCTCCGGGGTGAAGACGAGCAGGAACCCCGTCCGCTCCCACGACGCGGCGGAGCGGACGATGGTGCCGAGCGCGCGGTCCCGCGCGTCCACCTGCGAGATGAGCTCGCGCTCCGCGCCGCTCTCCGGAGCGCCGGTGAGCACCTCGCGCGCGGGGGGCCAGGAGGCGCGCCGCACCGCCTCCGGCACCGGCTCCGGCGTGGCGCGCACGAGCGGCGCGGCCTCGCCGCCGGCATCCCCTTCCGCGGCCCCAACCGCCTGCGGCGCGCCCACCACGACCAGGGCGGCGCCGAGATCCCGCGTGCGGCGGACGAGCGCGGCCCAGGCGGGCGCGGGGAGGGGAGCGCCCAGGTGCGCCACCAGCGCCGGCCGCGCGGCGGACGGAAAGGGCGCGTCCCCGGGCGCCGGTCCGGGCGGAACCTCCCACACCGCGCCCGTGGCGTAGCCCAGCACGCGCAGCCGGACGGCCGCCTCGGCGGCCACCACGGGCACCGCCTCCGTCTCGGCGGCGACGCGCAGCACCCAGGCGCCCCCGGCCGCCACCTGCTCCGCCAGGGCGGCGCCGAGCGGCGGCGGCGACGCGGGCGGGGCCGGGACCTGCCGGGTGTCGTAGATCAGCCCCACCTCGTCCAGGCGGGCCAGGAGCTCCGGCGGGAGCCGGTCCGGGTCGACGTCGCCGACCATCACCCATCGCCGCCCGGCGCCGTCCCGGAGCACCTGCGCCGCCGCGCGCAGCGGGACGAGCCCGACCGCGCCCGGCGGCGCACCGTCCCACAGCGCCTCCGCGCCGGCGACCGTCAGCCCGTGGCTCTCCGCCGCTTCCTCCAGCGCGCGGCGCACCGGCTCCGCCCGCCGGAGCGGGCCGACGTAGAGCGGGCTGTAGCGCTCCGCGTCCATCGCCAGGAGGCGTCCGAACAGCGCGCGGAGAACCACCCGGATCTCCTCTTCGGCGGGCGAGAGCAGGGCGGGCGGGGCGGGTGCGTCCATGCGGCGGGAGTGTCTCCGGGGAGGCGGTGCGGGGTATCACGCGGCACGGACTGATACCCCGCACGCATGCCGCGGGGACGCCTATCATCCCCCCCGTGCACACGACGATGATCCTTCCCCGCGGGTCGCTCCGCCGCCCTGGCCGAGTCCCCCTCCCCCTGACCTCCTTACGCGAACGGCTCCTCCACATCGACGGCGAGCTCGCGCGGGCGGCCGACCCGGACCCGTGGCTCGGCCGCGCGGCGGCGCTGGCGCGCCGCGCCGACCCGGACCCCGGTCACGGCACGCGCGTGGCGGAGCTCGCCGGACGCCTGGCGCTCGTCCTTGGCTGGCCCGCCGCATCGGCCGAGCAGCTGAGGCGCGCCGCCGAGCTGCACGACATCGGCAAGTTCGCGCTCTCCCGCTCGCTTCTCCTCCACCCCGGCCCCCTCGGGCCCGGCCAGCGCGAGCTCCTGATCCTGCACACCCACGCGGCGGCGTGGCTCCTCGGGGGGCTCGACCACCCCGTGCTCCGCCTCGCATGCCTGATCGGGCGCGCGCACCACGAGCGCTGGGACGGCGGCGGGTATCCCGATCGGGCGGCGGGAGCCGACATCCCCCTCCCCGCGCGGATCGTCGCGGCGTGCGACGTGTGGGACGCCCTCACCCACCCGCGCCCCTACCGCGCCGCGCTCTCTCCGGCCGAAGCCGCCGACACCCTCCGCTCCATGGCGGGCACCGCGCTCGACCCGGACCTCGGCGCGGCCCTCCTCGACCTCTTGGACCCATGCCCGAGACCCACCCCCGTCGCTACCTGAGCGGGGGCGCCGCGCTG
>DATABU010000201.1:0-1701 GCA_036259415.1 Longimicrobiaceae bacterium | reverse complement strand
GTGCGGTAGAGCCGCGCCCCCGGCTCGGCGGCGAAGGGATCGGGGACGAAGCGCTCCGCCGTCAGCCCCGGCCGCCCCAGGTAGTCGCGCGCCACGCTGGCGCCGCCCAGGCACAGCTCCCCGGGGACCCCCACCGGCGCCCCCCGCCCCCCGGGCTCCACCACGTACAGCGCGGCGTTCCCCAGCGGCCGCCCCACCATCTGCCGCGCCGCCGGCTCGCCGCCCAGCCGGTGCGCGGCGCAGATGATCGCCGCCTCGGTGGGGCCGTAGAGGACGTGGATCTCGGCCGCCGGGAACGCCGCCCGCATCTCCTCCAGCAGGTCGGGCGCGACCGCGTCGCCGCCCACGAAGGCGCGGCGCAGGGTGCCCAGCACGCCGGCGGGCGTGGCGCGGACCTCCTCCACGATCCGGCGCATCAGCGCCGGCACGGCGTGCACCGCGGTGCACCACGCGAGGTCCTCCACCAGCCGCGGCAGGTCCGGCACCCGCTCGCGCGGGACCAGCCGCACGGTGCCCCCGCCCAGGAGGGGGAGGAGCGTCTCGAACAGCCAGATGTCGAAGGCGAAGGAGGCCAGCGAGGGTACGCGGTCGCCGGCGCCGAACCCGAATGCCTCACCGGCCACGGCCAGCGTGGCGCCGAGGCTCCCGTGCGACACCCGCACACCCTTGGGACGGCCGGTGGAGCCCGAGGTGTAGATCACGTACGCCAGATGTCCGGGCTCCAGGCCGCCCCGCCGCGGGTTGCTGGCCGGCCGCTCGTCCCACGCCGCGCCCGGTGCCCCGAGCTCGACCACCGGGAGGGCGGCGTCGGCGAAGAGGGGGCGCAGCGCGGGCTCGGTGAGGAGCGCCGCGGGCGCGCCGTCCTCCAGCATGTAGCGCAGCCGCTCTCCGGGATACGCAGGGTCGAGCGGGAGATACGCCCCGCCCGCCTTCAGCACGGCCAGCACCCCCACCACCATCCCGGGGCCCCGCTCCACGCAGATTCCCACCCGCGCGTCCGGTCCCACGCCGAGCGAGCGGAGGTGGTGCGCCAGCCGGTTCGCCCGCGCGTTCAGCTCCGCGTAGCTCAGCGTCTCGTCCTCGAACACGAGTGCAGCCGCGCCGGGCGTTCTGGCCACCTGCGCCTCGAAGCGCTCGTGCACGAGCGCTTCGCGCGGGTCCTTCACCCGCCTGTCGTTGAACTCCTCCACTACCCGCCGGCGCTCGGCATCGGGGGGCAGCTCCAGCCGCTCCACGCTCCCCCGCTCGTCCGCCACCATCCCTTCCAGCACCCGCCGCAGGTAGCCGAGCCAGCGCTCCACCGTCTCCCGCTCGAACAGGGCGGTGGCGTACTCCACCGCCCCCTCGATCCTCCCGCCCTCCTCCCAGAGCTCCAGCGAGAGGTCGAACTGGGTGGTCACCTGCGACGCCGAGCCCCCGGAGTCCGAGGGGTCCAGCGGGCCCAGTGCCAGCCCCGGCAGCTCCAGACTCCCCCCCGGCGCGTTCTGCCAGGCGAACATCACCTGGAAGAGCGGGGTGTGCGTCAGGCTGCGTACCGGCTGCACCCGCTCCACCACCTGCTCGAAGGGGATGTCCTGGTGGTGCTGAGCGCCCAGGGAGCGCTCCTTCACCCGCCCCAGCAGCTCCGCCACGCTGGGCGAGCCCGACAGGTCCACCCGCAGCGCCAGGGTGTTGACGAAGAAGCCGATCAGACCCTCGATC
>DATABU010000200.1:0-11449 GCA_036259415.1 Longimicrobiaceae bacterium | reverse complement strand
GCTTCGGAGTTTCCCAGGCGCTCGGGACTCCGCTCACGGACCCCCGACCGTCTCCTCCCTACTGCGACGACTACAACTGCAGCATCTGGTGCGGTCCAAACGGTGGGTACTGCAACCCGGGGCCGGGACCCTACGGCGGGTTCTGTGTCTGCGTGGACTGACAGCTCTTACCGCCGACTGCCCCAGGCGACAGAAGAGGCGATGCAGCCGAGTGCCGATCTTCTTGCAGATGGGCCGGCGAGGCACCGCCCCGCACCCAAGCCAATCGGGAGTAGCAAAAACGGGGGAAACGCACCAGGTGTTTCCCCCGCCTGTTTCCCTGGACCGTCTACCCTGCAAGGGGGTTCCGGGGCTACTGTGCGTCAAGTACCCAATAGTGGGGGGGGAGCGGTGAGGCGGGTCCTCGCCGTCCTGCTCGCCGCCGCCTGTTCCGCCGGGGGCGCCGCGGCGCAGGCGGGCCCCGCCCCCGCGCTGGACCGCGCCGCGCAGCGCGCCGTGGTGGACAGCGTCGCGGCCGTGCTGGAGGCCCGCTACGTGGACGCCGGGGTCGCGCGGGAGGTGGGAGCGCGGCTCCGGGAGCGCCTCGCCGCCGGCGCCTACGCAGCCGACACGCTCCCGGCGGCGCTGGGGGCGGCGCTCACCCGCGACATGTACGCCGTGTCGCGCGACCTGCACATGCGGCTGAACTGGGAGCCGGCGCGGGAGTTCACCCTGGCCGGGGCCGCGCAGTCGGGGCCGCCCCCGGCGGCCGGGGTGGTGCGCACCGGGCGCGTCGACGGGCGCGACTCCGCGACCATCGCGCGCACCAACCACGCCTTCCAGCGGGTGGAGCGGCTCGCCGGGAACGTGGGCTACCTGAAGCTGGACCAGTTCGTCCCGCTGGACTACGCCGGCGCGACCGCGGCCGCCGCAATGGCCTTCCTGGCGAACAGCGACGCGGTCATCGTGGACCTCCGCGACAACCCCGGCGGGAGCCCGGACAACGTCCGCTTCCTGCTGAGCCACTTCTTCGCCCCGGACACGGTGCTGCTCTGGGCCACCGCGAACCGGGGGCTGCGCGTGCGCAACGAGTACCGGACGCTGCGCGACCTCCCCGGGCGGCGGCTGGCCGGCGCCGACCTGTACGTGCTCACCAGCCGGCGCAGCGCCTCGTCCGCGGAGACCTTCGCCTACGCGACGAAGTGGACCGGGCGGGGGACGGTGGTGGGCGAGCGCACCGCCGGCGCGGGCAACGGCGGCGCGCGCCTGTCGGTGGGGCACGGGCTGGCGCTCTTCGTCCCGCAGTGGCAGGTGACCACCGGCCCCGGCTTCGAGCGCACCGGGGTGGAGCCGGACGTGGAGGTGCCGGAGGACTCCGCTCTGGCGGCGGCGCACGTCCTGGCCCTGCGGAAGCTCGCCGCCCGCGCCGACGACCCGCGCGTCCGCCGGGAGCGCGAGTGGGCGCTGGAGCGGGTGTCCGCCGCCTCCCGCCCCGCCCCCTCCTCCGCCGAGCTGGCCCGCTACGCCGGCGCCTACGGCGCCCGCGCCGTGCGCCTCCGCGCCGGCGGCCTGGTCCTGCTCTCCCCCACCGGCTCGGAGACGCCCCTCGTCCCCGTCGCCGAGCACATCTTCCACGCCGGCGACGCCGTCCGCGTCCGCTTCGAGACCGACGCCGCCGGCCGCGTGCTCGCGCTCACGGTGGAGCAGGCTGCCGGCAGCGGCCATCGCGCCGAGCGCACCCCCGACCCCTCACCACCGCCCGCGTGAGGGATGCGCACCCTACTCCGCGCGCAGCCCGACCCCCGCGCCAGCGGGGGTCACGCCCACACCATGCGGTCCCGGTCCTGTATCCCCCGCAGGGAGAGCGACCGTCACGGCGGTCCCCCCGCCCGCGACCGGCCGGAGCGTGAGCTCGCCCGCCGCCCCGTACAGCTGCCGGAGCCGCTCGCGCGTGTTACGCAGCCCCACCCGCTCCGTCAGACGGCCGTCCGGGGGGAGGCCGGCGCCGTCGTCGCGCACCTCCAGCACGAGCCGACTCCCCTCCAGCCGCCCGGAGACCCGGAGGTGGCCGGGGCCCTCGCGGGGCTCCAGCCCGTGCTTGAGCGCGTTCTCCACCAGCGGCTGCAGCACCAGCGCGGGGACGCGGCACCCCAGCGCGGCCGGGTCCACGTCCAGCGCCACGCGCACGCGGTCGCCGAAGCGCAGCCGGACCACGTCCAGGTAGGTCTCCAGCGCCTCCACCTCCTCCCCGAGCGGCACCTCCTGGCGGTCGGCGGTGTCGAGCGAGCGGCGCATGAAGGCGCCCAGGCGGGTGACCATGCGGTCCGCGGCGTCGGGGTCGCGGTGGATCAGCTCGGCGACGGCGTTGAGGGTGTTGAAGAAGAAGTGCGGGTGGAGCTGGGCCCGGAGCGCCGAGAGCTGCGCCTGGGCGAGCTGCGCCACCAGCCCGGCGGAGCGCCGCTCCTCCTCGCGGAGGCGCTCCAGGAAGACCAGCGCGCTCCCCACCGTGGCGACCAGCGCGTAGTACACGAGGGCGCTCGGCAGCACCGCCAGGAAGTGCTCGCCGTAGGTCATGGGCGGCGCCCCCTTGCCGAAGACCAGCGGCGGCACCAGCGCCGCGTCCGCGGCCGACAGCGCCAGCAGGATCCCGCCGTGCGGGGCGAGGTTCCGCCAGCGGCGCTCGGGCCCGTACAGCGGCCAGCGCCGGACTGCCCGGAACACCAGCAGCGTGTAGACGGCCCACAGGCAGCCGGCCGTCAGGTACTTGGCGGCGATCCGCCCCCAGGGGATGGGCCACGCGCGGCTGGCGACGTTGAGCGCGACGGTCTGGACGAAGACCAGCGACAGCGCCGTCCAGACGGCCAGGGAGACCAGCAGCTGGCGGAGGAGCGGGGGGAGGGGCCGTCGTGCGGACATTGCGGCCTTCCGGGGTGCGACGTATGGGACGGGAGCGGGGGAACGATACCGGCGCCGCCCCCGCGCGCACCAGGGGCCCGGGACGGGACGCAGCCAGCGGGGACGGGCGCCCCGGGCACGGACCCGGAACGAGATCCTTGTCGGCGCCCGGGGCGGACGCGCAGCTTGGAGCCAGGCCCGCGGAGCAGGGAGCCCCGCGGCGGGACCCGCCAGCCGCGCACATGATCGAGACCATCCTGCGGGCCGCTTCCCCGGCGGAGCACCGGAGCCTGGAAGCCCTGGCCCGCGGTGCCTCGGGCCGCGCCGCGGCCGTGTGGCCGGCGGCCGGCGCCTTCCTCGCGGCCTTTCTGGGGGGCGCCTTCCTCGCCCGGCTGCTGGGGGTCGGCCGCGGGCTGGAGACGACCGTCGGGGCCGCGTGCGGCCTGCTCGCGGCGACGTACGTGTACCGGCGGATCCGGACCTTCTGCCGGCGCACCGCGGCCCCCCACCTGGAGGAGCTGGCGGCGGACCGGGTGGAGGAGACCCGCGTCCGGGCGCGCGACGCGATCCGCGTCGAGGAGAGCGAGGACGAGGGGAGCGCCTTCTACCTCCTCCTGGAGGACGGGCGGGTCCTCTTCCTGGCCGGGCAGTACCTGTACGACGAGGAGGAGGACGGGCGCTTCCCCTGCACCGAGTTCGTGCTGGTGAGGACGCCGCTCACCCGGCTGGTGCTCGACCTGCGCTGCACGGGCGCGCCGCTCCCCCCGTGCGGCGTCCGGCCGCCCTTCACGGCGGAGGAGTTCCGCGCCGACAGGGTGCCGGAGGACGGCGCGGTGCTGGAGACGGATTTCGACCGGCTGCGGCGGGACGTGCAGCCACCCCGCGGGAGCCACCCGACGCCCGAGGAGGTCCCATGAGCGGCCTGGTACCCGGCGCTCCATGAGACGGCCAGGGCGATGGGGGCCGCGCGACGTCCGCAGGACGTGTTCTTCCTCGGACCCACCCCGGGGTACTGGCTCTTCCCGGCGCTGGTGCTCGGCGGGGCGAGAGCGGCGCCCGCGGCGGTCCTGCTGCTGGTGGGGACGGGAGGGCGGCACACCCGCTTCACGGCGGATGGGATGACCCGCAGCGGCCTCTTCGGGCGAGGGACCGCGCACCACCCCTACTCCGGGGTGATCGCCGTCCGCAGCGTGCAGGCCGCGCTGGACGAGGACGGCGGGGGCGCGCTGGTCCACCCTGCACGACGGGCTCGGCAGCCGGGTGCGGGACCGCGACGTGGCCCGCTACGTCGCCGGGCGGCCGGGCCGGCGGATCGACCGGGTGAGGCCCCGGACCGTCCGGTGACTCACCGGCCCCCGAGATACGCGTCGATCCGCTCGTAGGCCGCGGGGACGAGGTCGCCGCCCGGCCCCACCAGCCCCTCCCCGCCGGGGCCGGCCAGCAGCGCCTCCACCGCCTTGCCCGTGGCCTGCTTGCTGTGCGGCCACGCGCGAAGCTCGCCGGCAAAGAGCCCCGCGAGCGCGTCCTCCAGCTCCTCCAGCGCCGCCGCGCCCTCCTCCCCGCGCGCCTCGACTTCCACCTCGTGGTGCCACGCCCGGCCGCCCACGTAGCCGACGGAGTCCACCACCAGCTCCGCGAGCGGGGCGCCGCCGCCCGCGCCGGGCGGCAGCACGTCGCGCACGCGGCGGACGGTGACGCGGTCCTGCACCACCACCAGCCCCATCCGCGCCAGCACCTCGCCGGGCTCCCCGTCCGCGGACGCGGGGCGCGGCAGCCCGACGCCCAGCCCCTCCAGGGCCGCGGCGACCCGCTCCAGCGCCGCGGCGGACCAGGCCGCCTCCACCTCCAGCCGGTCCGCCGTGCCGGCCCGCACGGCGCGCCCCTCCGCCTTGAGCGTGAGGCGCACCCCCCCGTCGCCGTGGCGCAGGCGGACCGCGGCGCGGCGGCGCACCAGCTCCCCGCCGGGCGTGTCGTGGTAGACGTCGCGCAGCCGCTGCTCGCCGCGGTCCACGAGCCGGCGCCCGGCCAGCGAGCCCAGCGCCGCCACCCGCTCCACCACCTCGCGCGGCCGCTCCGAGACCACGATCAGCTTCGCCTCGACCTCGCGCTCCGCTCCGGCCATGTGCACCCTCCACGGTGGACGGCCCCTCGGGCCGGTGCTGCGAGGTCCGTGAGAATCGAACCGCGAACAACCCCGCCCCTGGCAGGTGGCCCGCGTGAGGGATGCGAGCGCGAAGCGGCGAGACCCGACAGCCGTACCGTCGGGGCTCGCCTCCGTTGGGCCACGTCGTTTGTGGCCCTACGGAGCCGCAGCCCGACCCGAGCGCCAGCGAGGGGCACGCCCAGGTCCTACGACGTCCCCCAGACCTCCTTCAGCCGCTGCGCCCGGCCGCAGGTGAACTTGTAGAACCGGTACCGCACCGGGTTCTTGCGGTAGTAGTCCTGGTGGTACTCCTCCGCAGCCCAGAACTCCCCGACCGGCGCGACCTCGGTGACGACGGGCCGGTCGAACCGACCCGCCAGCGCCCGCTTCGACGCCTCCGCCAGCCGCCGCTGCTCGGCGTCGTGGTAGAAGACCGCCGACCGGTACTGCGCGCCCTGGTCGCAGAACTGCCGGTCCGGCGTGAGCGGGTCCACGTTGCGCCAGAACACGTCCAGCAGCTCGGCGTACCCGGTCCTGCGCGGGTCGAAGACCACCTGCACCACCTCGGCGTGGCCCGTCCCGCCCGCGGAGACCTGCTCGTAGGTGGGGTTCCGGACGCGGCCGCCGGTGTAGCCGGAGGTGGTCGCGACCACCCCCTCCGCCCCGTCGAACGCCTCCTCCACGCACCAGAAGCAGCCCCCCGCGAAGGTGGCGGTGTCCAGCGCCGCGCCGGCGGGGACCTCCGTCCGCCCCTGCGCCTCCGACCCGCCGCCGGAGCAGGCCGCGGCCAGCGCGACGGCGAGGGCGACCAGCGGGGCGCGCACCTCAGCTCCTCAGCGCGGGGAGCGGCTCTCCCCCGGGGACGAACCGCAGAGCCACGCCGTTGTTGCAGTAGCGCTTGCGGGTGGGCGCGGGGCCGTCGTTGAACACGTGCCCCTGGTGGCCGCCGCAGCGGACGCAGTGGTACTCGGTCCGCGGCCAGACCAGCTTGAAGTCGCGCTTCGTCGCGACGCTGCCGGAGAGGGGCGCCCAGAAGCTCGGCCACCCGGTGCCGCTCTCGAACTTGGTCTCCGAGCTGAACAGGGGGAGGAAGCAGGCCGCGCAGACGAACGTCCCCGCCCGGTGCTCCTCGTTCAGCGGGCTGGTGCGGGCGCGCTCGGTGGCCTCCTCGAAGAGCACCCGGTAGGCGGGCGCCGGGAGCAGCCTGCGCCACTCCTCCTTCGACTTCTTCAGCCTGGGGGTCTCCTGCGCCTCCATGTCCTGCACCTCCGCGAGGGTGGCGAGCGGCGCCGCGGCCAGGCCGAGCAGGCCGCCCAGGAACTGCGTGCGGGTCATCGGGACTCCTCCGGTCCGTGGGTGGTGGACGGTACCCGGAGGATGCTTGCAAGTTCCTGTAGTGGAAGCATTTGCGCCGTGCCAGTGACGCGGCTGCTCCTCACCGGCGCTCCCGGGTGGCGCCCCCGCCCCGCTCCGGGTGCGGGGTGACCGTCTGCGGGGGCGGCGGGACCAGCGCGGGCCGGTCGGGGACGCGGGCGCCGTACAGCGTCGCCATCCCCAGGCGGGCGAAGTTCACCGCGTTCCCCAGGATGCGCACCGACTCCTGGTCGGCGTGGAAGCCCATGGAGTTCTCGGCCTCCACGAAGTCGGTGTAGAACTGCGCCTTGCGCTGGTACTGCCGCGCCGCGGCGATGCGCGGGTTGGTGCTGTCCGCCCGCACCGCCGCCCCGATCGCCCGCGTCAGGTCCAGCGTCGCGTCAATGGCGATGTTGCGCATCTCGTAGGTGCGGTCCTGGATGTTGCTCACCCGCGCCTGCAGCTCGTCCTCCGACTGCTTGTGGCAGGTCTGGCAGGCGTTGTTGACGTTGAGCATGGGCGAGCGCACCCAGTGGTCGCTCACCTTCATGGCCCCCACCCGCAGGTAGGGCATGTGGCAGTCCGCGCAGGCGACGCCGCTGCGGGCGTGGATCCCCTGGCTGAACATCTCGAACTCGGGGTGCTGCGCCTTGAGGGTAGGGGCCCCGCTGACGGCGTGCGTCCAGTCCCTGAAGCCGACCTCGTCGTAGTAGGCCATGATGCTGTCCACCGTCAGCCCCTTGGCCCACGGGTAGGTCAGCCGCTTCTCCGGGCCCTTGAAGTAGTACTCCACGTGGCACTGCCCGCACACGTAGGTGCGCATCTCCGCGCGCGTCGCGTCGCGGTTCACGTCGTAGCCGTCCACCCCCTGCGACGCCTTCAGCGCCCGCATCCCCTCCATGAATCCCGGGCGGGTGATGCGCAGCTCCATGGTCGCGGGGTTGTGGCAGTCGATGCAGGAGACCGGGTGCTGCGCGAGCGCGGCGGCGTCCTGGTACTTCATCCGGTTGACGCGGTCGAAGCCGGCGATCAGGTCGCCGTCCCCCGCCTTCATGTAGACCGTGTAGACCGAGGCGTGGCAGTGCAGGCAGGTGCCGGGCTGCTGCACCACCTGCTGGCGCTCGGTGAAGACCTGGTCGATGAACATGTACGCGTGCCCCCGCTCCTCCCGGAAGTCCTCCGCGAAGGCGTACCCCGCCCAGAACTCCCGCAGCCGCGGGTCCTCCACCAGCCGCGACGCCGCCACCACGTCGCGCGGGTCCAGCTCGGTGGGCTGCCTGGGGATGGCCTCGCTCCCGCCGTAGCGGGTGCGGGTCATGTCCACCGTGTTGTTGTACAGGTCGTAGTGGATGGGGAAGTTCTTCCCCCACACCGCCGGGTCCACCGTGGTGTCGGTCAGCTCCACCACCCGATAGAAGGGGTTCCGCGCCTCCGCCCGGCGCTCGAAGATGTTGGTGAGCAGCGCGGCCACCCCCAGCGTCACGAGCCCCGCGGCGACCGCGGCGGCGATCAGCCAGGGGCCGGTGAAGCGGCGGCGGCGGGCGGGGGGCTCCGGGCGCGGGTCGGGGGCGTGGGGCTCAGCCATGGCTCGGGGTGCTGGGGGTGAAGGGGTCCGGCGTCAGCGGACCCAGTGGCCGACGTACTCGTGGCAGTGGGTGCAGGCGATCTCCTCCCGCGCCGGCTGCACCTCCATTCCGGGGGGGGCGATCACGCCGCCGTGGTTCATGGCGGAGGTGATCCCCTCGTGGCAGCTGCGGCAGGCGCCCTCCACGATCTCCTTGTTCCCCCCGGTGATGCGGAGCGGGTAGGGGAAGTTGCCCGTGGTGAAGTAGAAGGAGTGCCAGAAGCCGTTCTTGGCCTTGGTGGCGTACTTGCCCACCAGGTCGTGCGGGGTGTGGCAGTCGTTGCAGCCGGCGACGTTGCGGTGGGAGGACTTGAGCCACGCGGAGTAGTGTTCGTCCATGATGTGGCAGTTGGCGCAGGCGGCGGGGTCCGTGGTCAGGTACGAGTAGCCCTTGGCGTAGACGAAGGTGAAGGCGCCCAGCCCGGCGGCCGTCCCGATCAGCACCGCCGCCGCCGCCGCGATCCGCTGGCCTTTCGTCATTCGGTCGGCTCGTTCGGGTTCGACTGCTTCGACTGCACGGTTCGGGCGTGCCCCTCGCTGGCGGTCGGGTCGGGCTGCGGCTCCGTAGGGCAGCAAACGACGCTGCCCAACGGAGGCGAGCCCCGGGAAACTGCCCCCGGGTCTCGCCGCTGCGCGCTCGCATCCCTCACGCGGGCGCCCAGCCTCGTCTGGATCCGCCGTTCTCCCTCTCCCCCTTGCGGGAAGGGGGTCGGGGGGAGGGGGTCCCCGCCGCACCCGCAAGCGGCGTTCCGCCAAACCTCGCCCGGAGGTGCGAGATGCCAGCGGCGGCGCCGTTTTCGTCGGGGCGGGGAAGGGGGCGCGCGACCCCGGAATCCAACTTGCATCTCGGCTTTCCGGCTGTTCCTGGGGGGCGTCAGGCACGCGGAGGGGGTGCATGCAGATCGGGATGGTGGGGCTCGGGAAGATGGGCGCGAACATGGTGACGCGCCTGCTGCGCGGGGGGCACCGGGTGGTCGTGTTCGACCTGGACCCGGAGCTGACGCGGAGCGTGGGCGAGGCCGAGGGGGCCACGGCGGTGGGGTCGCTCTCGGAGATGGTGGGGGCGCTGGAGGGGCCGCGCGTGGTGTGGGTGATGGTGCCGGCCGGGGCGCCCACCGAGCAGACGCTGCGCAGCCTGGCCGCGGAGATGTTCCCGGGCGACGTGGTCATCGACGGGGGGAACTCCAACTTCCACGACACCCGGCGCCGCTCCGCGGAGCTGGCCGCGATGGAGATCGCCCTGGTGGACGCGGGGACCAGCGGGGGGGTGTGGGGGCTGGAGGTGGGGTACTGCCTGATGGTGGGCGGGCCGGAGGGGGCCGTGCGCCGCTGCGAGCCCGTCTTCCGCACGCTGGCGCCCCCCGACGGCTACCTGCACGTGGGGCCCAGCGGGGCGGGGCACTTCGTGAAGATGGTCCACAACGGCATCGAGTACGGGCTCCTCCAGGCGTACGCCGAGGGGTTCGAGATCATGCACGCCTCCGACTACCCCATCGACCTGCGCGCCGTCGCCGGGCTGTGGAACCAGGGGAGCGTGGTGCGCTCCTGGCTGCTGGAGCTGCTGGAGCGCGCCTACGCCGCCGAGGGGCCGGAGCTGGAGCGCATCCGCGGCTGGGTCGCCGACTCCGGCGAGGGGCGCTGGACGGTGGAGACCGCCCTCGACCTGGACGTCCCCGCCCCCGTCATCACCCTGTCGCTGCTGGCGCGCTTCCGCTCGCGCCAGGAGGAGTCGTACTCCGCGCAGGTCATCGCCGCGCTCCGCAACCAGTTCGGAGGGCACGCGGTGATGGAGGCCAAGCCCGAGGACCCCCTCCCCGGATGACCTCGGCCTCCGCGGCGGCAGCCGCTCCGCCCCCGGTGCGGACCCCCGGGGAGCAGGAGGTGCCGCGCGAGCAGCGGATGCGCTCCGCGCGCGTCCCCGGCCCGCTGGCGATGGTCATCTTCGGCGCCACGGGCGACCTCTCCCGCCGCAAGCTCTTCCCCGCGCTCTTCCACCTCTTCCGGCAGGGGCTCCTCCCGGACGCCTTCGCGGTGGCGGGCTTCGCGCGGGAGCCGCTGGAGGAGGGGGAGTTCCGGGAGAGGATGCGCGCGGCGGTGGAGGAGTTCGCCGGGGTACCCGACCCGGCGGCGTGGGCGCGCTTCGCCGAGCGGGTCTCGTACGTGGGCTCGGTGTTCGAGGCGCCGGAGGGGTTCCTCGCGCTGGCCGAGCACCTGCGCCGGGCCGACGAGGAGCGCGGGACCGCGGGGAACCGGCTCTTCTACATGGCGACGCCGCCCGGGGTGGTCTGCCTGGTCGCGGAGCAGCTCGGGCGCGCCGGGCTGGTGCACGCCCCCGGGGAGGACGCCTGGAGCCGCATCATCGTGGAGAAGCCCTTCGGGCGCGACCTGCGCGGCGCGCGCGCGCTCAACGCGGAGCTCCTGCGGGTCTTCGACGAGACCCAGGTCTTCCGCATCGACCACTACCTGGGCAAGGAGACGGTCCAGAACCTCATGGTCTTCCGCTTCGCCAACGTGGTGTGGGAGCCCATCTGGAACCGCAACTTCGTGGACCACGTGCAGGTCACCATGGCCGAGTCGGTGGGGGTGGAGCGGCGGGCCGGCTACTACGAGCGCGCCGGGGCGCTGCGCGACATGGTGCAGAACCACCTCCTCCAGCTCCTCACCCTGGTGGCCATGGAGCCCCCCGCCTCGTACGACGCGGAGTCCATCCGCAGCGAGAAGGTCAAGGTGCTCCAGTCGGTGCGCCCCATCGCCCCCGAGCGGGTGGGCGAGCACACCGCGCTGGGGCAGTACGCCGCGGGCGTGGAGCGGGGGCGGCCGGTCCCCGGCTACCGCGAGGAGCCCGGCGTGGCGCCCGGCTCGCGCACCGAGACCTTCGCCGCGCTCCGCCTTTGCATCGACAACTGGCGCTGGGCAGGGGTGCCCTTCTACCTGCGCACCGGGAAGCGGCTCCCGGAGAAGGCCACCGAGATCACCGTGCGCTTCCGCCCGGCCCCGCACCCCATCCTGGACACCGTGCAGGGCGACTGCCCCGAGCCCAACCAGCTCGTCCTGCGCATCCAGCCGCACGAGGGGATCTCGCTCTTCTTCGAGGCCAAGGTCCCCGGGCTGACGGGCCCGCTGCACGCGGTCAGCATGGACTTCGACTACCAGACCGCCTTCACCGGCGCCTCGCCCGAGGCGTACGAGCGCCTCCTGCTGGACGCCATGCTGGGCGACGCCACGCTCTTCGCGCGGCGCGACGAGGTGGAGGCGGCCTGGTCGCTGGTGGACCCGGTGCTGCGGGGGTGGGCCGCGGAGGACGCGCCCCCTCCCGAGCCGTACCCGGCGGGGAGCTGGGGCCCCGCGGGGGCCGATCGGCTGGTCGCGGCGGACGGGCGGGCGTGGCGGGATCCGTAGCCGCGCGCGAGCTGCGCTTCCCCGGGCGGGGGCTCGCGCTGGTGTGCCCGGACGCC
>DATABU010000199.1:0-6386 GCA_036259415.1 Longimicrobiaceae bacterium | reverse complement strand
GTCGCGCACCGACGCGGAGCTGAGCAGGCACACCCCCTCCGACCCGTCCGCGCGCCGGAAGGCGACCTCCTCCGCCTCCAGCGCGTCTCCGGCGCCCGGCGGGCGGGCAGGCGGCCACTCCGCGGGCGCGGCGGGGCCCTGCTCCGCGCGGGCGCTCGCCAGGACCGGCTCCCCGGTCCGCGCGTCCACCACCACCACCGCGGCGGGCATCTGCCGGATGACCGCCTCCCACAGGGAAGCCGGTCGCTGCTCCTCGCTCGTCGTCGACATTCCCCCGGGACGCTCCGTTGCGGGCCGTGCTGCGCGGCGGCGCCGGTCGCAATCCACGTGCCCGGGAGCGGCCCGGCTGGCGCGCATCCTGCCGTGGGTCCGTCGGACCGCCCACGACCCTCCCGCTCCCCCGGACCCGCCATGGACGTACGCGAGCACGACCTCCCCGGCGTGGGGAAGAAGTTCGCCTGCACCACCGCCGACGGCGACCGTGTCTCGGTGGTGATCCACAACACCGGCGCGCGCGAGCTGTACCTGTTCGAGCGCGGCGAGGATATCCCCCACGCCGCGGTGCGGCTGGAGGACGCGGAGGCCCGCAAGCTCGGCGCGATCCTGGGAGGCGCCTACTTCCAGCCGGCCACCGCCGAGTCCATGGAGATGGTCCTGGGGCAGCTCTCCGTGGAGTGGATGAAGGTGGAGCAGGTCTCGCCGCTCGCCGGGAAGTCGCTGGCCGCGGCCGCGGTGCGCGAGCGGACCGGCGCCAGCGTCATCGCCGTGCTCCGCGACGGCACCGCCATCCCCAACCCGCATCCCGACCTGGCCATCGCCCCGGGGGACACGCTGATGGTGATCGGCGACCGCGAGCAGGTGGGGCGCTTCGGGGCGCTGCTGCGGGGGACGGGCCCGGCCTGACGCCGCCATGGACCACGGCGGCTTCCTCCTCGGCGCGGGCGTCCTCCTGGGCGGCCTGGCGATCGCGGGGCTCCTCTTCCGCTGGCTGCGGCAGTCCGTCATCCCCGCCTTCATCCTGCTGGGGATGGCGGCGCGCCCGTACGCCGTGGACGCGCACATGGTGGAGGTGCTCGCCACGCTGGGGGTGGTGCTCCTGCTCTTCCTCATGGGGGTGGAGTTCTCGCTGGCGGCGCTGCTCCGCAACCGCCGGCGCATCGTCCGCAACGGCGCCATCGACCTGGCGGTCTGCTTCCCCGCGGGGTTCGCGGCCGCCCTGGCGATGGGGTGGGGGTGGACGGGCGGGCTGCTCCTGGCGGGCGCCTTCCACGTCTCCTCCAGCGCCATCATCGCCAAGAGCGTCATCGAGCTGAAGCGCAGCGCCAACCCCGAGACGGAGACGGCGCTGGGCGTGCTGGTGTTCGAGGACCTGTTCGTCGCCCTGCTGCTGGCGGTGCTCTCCGGGGCGGCGCTGGCGGCGGAGCCGGACGCGCTCGCGATCGGCTGGGGGGTGGGGAAGGCGCTCGCCTTCTTCGGCGTGGTGGTGGCGGCGGCGCTCTGGGCGCGTCCGCTGCTGGACCGCGCCTTCGACCTGGAGAGCGACGACCTCTTCCTCCTGCTGGCGGCCTCGGTGGTGCTGCTCCTCTCCTGGGCGGCTCTGGCGGCCGGGCTGTCGGAGGCCATCGGCGCCTTCCTGGCCGGGCTGGCGCTGGCCGAGACCCGCCACCGCGAGCGGGTGGAGCGCCTGTTCACCCCGCTGCAGGGGCTCTTCGCGGCGGTGTTCTTCCTGGGGTTCGGGCTCTCCATCGACCCCGGGACCTTCCTGGCGGTCTGGCCCCAGGCGCTCTCGCTCACCCTGCTGGGGGTGGCGCTCAAGGTGGCGGCGGGGTGGTGGATCGGTCAGCGCGACGGGCTCACCCCGCGGAGCTCGCTGGCGCTGGGGCTCACCCTCATCCCCCGCGGCGAGTTCTCCATCGTGCTGGCGGGGATCGCCGCCGCGGCCGGCTACGCCGACCTGGCCGCCCTGGTGGCGCTGCTGGTGCTCGCGCTCTCGCTGGTGGGCACCGTCGCCATCCAGTTCGCCCCGGAGGCGGGGCGGCTGATGTTCCCGCGCCGAATGCCGCGCCTGGAGGAGCGCGGCTTCTCCCCGGAGCTGGCGGCGTTCGAGCCGCCGGGCGGGGGGGAGGCGCGCTGACGCCGCGCCTGGCCCACCGCTTGCGGCCCCCCCGCCGCGTCCGTAGCAGCCCCCAATTCGCAGACAGACAGGGAAGCCGATGCCGCCGAAGATCGACGCCAGCCGGAAGATCGTGATCGAGGACGTGTACCCCGAGCTCGACTGCGGCCGCTACGCCGTCAAGCGCGAGGTGGGCGACACCGTGGAGGTTCGGGCCGACATCTTCAAGGAGGGGCACGACGCCGTCGCCGCGGCGGTCTTCTACCGCACCGAGCGCGAGGACGGCTGGCGCGAGGCGCGCATGCGCTTCCTGGACAACGACCGCTGGGGCGGCGCCTTCCCCGTCGCCGAGAACCTCCGCTACCACTTCACCGTGGCGGCCTGGACCGACGCCTTCGGCACCTGGGCCTCGGACACCCGCAAGAAGTACGACGCGGGGCAGGACGTCGCGAGCGAGCTGCTGGAGGGCGCGGCGCTGGTCCGCGCCGCGGCCGCCCGCGCGGAGGGCGGCGACCGCGAGCGGCTGGAGTCGTACCTGGGCGAGATGGGCGACGGGTCGCAGACGGAGCGGGTGGGCGCGGCGCTGGACCCGGGGCTGCTGGAGATGATGGAGCGGTGGCAGGAGCGGACCGACCTGACCCGCTACGACCGCGAGCTGCCGGTGCAGGTGGACCGCGTCGCGGCGCGCTTCGCCGCCTGGTACGAGCTCTTCCCCCGCTCCATGTCCGACGACCCCTCGCGGCACGGCACCTGGGACGACGTGACGGCCAAGCTGCCGTACGTGCGCGACATGGGGTTCGACGTGCTGTACTTCCCCCCCATCCACCCCATCGGCCTGCAGTTCCGCAAGGGGAAGAACAACACGCTGAACGCCGGCCCCGACCAGCCGGGCTCCCCCTACGCCATCGGCGGCGAGGAGGGCGGCCACAAGGCCATCCACCCGGAGCTGGGGAGCGAGGAGGACTTCCGCCGCATGGTGGCCGCGGCGCGCGAGCACGGGCTGGAGATCGCGCTGGACTTCGCCATCCAGGTTTCCCCGGACCACCCGTACGCCAAGGAGCACCCGGGGTGGTTCTTCATCCGCCCGGACGGGACCATCAAGTACGCCGAGAACCCGCCCAAGAAGTACCAGGACATCTACCCGCTGAACTTCTACGGCGACGACTGGGAGGCGCAGTGGAAGGAGTGGCGCGACGTGGTGCTGCACTGGGTGGAGCAGGGGGTGAAGATCTTCCGGGTGGACAACCCGCACACCAAGCCGGTGCAGTTCTGGGAGTGGATGATCCGCGAGGTGCAGCGCGACCACCCCGAGGTGATCTTTTTGTCGGAGGCGTTCACCCGCCCGAAGATGATGCGCGTGCTCGCCAAGGCGGGGTTCACGCAGAGCTACACCTACTTCACCTGGCGCAACTTCAAGGGCGAGCTGGAGGAGTACTTCACCGAGCTGACGCAGGGGCCCATGCGGGAGTACTTCCGCGGCAACCTGTTCCCCAACACGCCCGACATCCTCCCCGAGTTCCTCCAGCGCGGCGGGCGGCCGGCGTTCATGATCCGCGCGGTGCTGGCGACCACGCTCTCGTCGGTGTACGGCATCTACTCCGGCTTCGAGCTGTGCGAGAACACGCCCCTCGCCCCCGGCAAGGAGGAGTACCTGGACTCGGAGAAGTACGAGATCAAGGCGTGGGACTGGGACCGCGAGGGGAACATCCGCCCTCTGATCCGGCGGCTCAACGAGGTCCGCAGGGCGAACCCGGCGCTCCAGGAGTACGACAACCTGCGCTTCTACGGCGCGGACGACGACCACGTCCTCTTCTACGGCAAGGCCACGCCAGACCGCACCAACATCCTCTTCGTGGCGGTGAACCTGGACCCGTTCACGGCGCACGAGGCCACGCTCTGGTTCCCGCTGGACGTCATGGGGATGGGGCCGAGCGACCCCTGGGAGGTGGAGGAGCTGCTCACCGGCGAGCGGCACTTCTGGCAGGGGTCGGGGCAGCGGGTCTACCTGGACCCCGGGGCGCCGGCGCGGATCTTCCGCGTGCGGGCGTGGCGGAGCTCGGAGCAGAACTTCGACTATTTCATGGAGCCGACGCTGGTCGACGTGCCGTGAGGGGGTGCGCTTCGAGGTGACTTGGCGGGCCGCTCCGGAGCCGGACGATACGGCCGTCCGTCTCCTGCGCGGGCTGCGGGAGACCCGGGTAACGGCCCCCGGGTCTCCCTTCGCCGGGGGGAGCCTCGCGGTACTGCTGCGAGTCTCCCCCCGCACATCTTTGGGGGGTACTGCGGAACTGCGAACTGCAACGGCGCGTCAGCCGGCGACGGACACGAGCGACTTCCGCACGAGCCGCCACGCTCCAGTTCGTGGGTCCCTGGCGAGCACGTGGTCCCAGGCGGACTGGCTTCCGAAGCGGGGATCCACCGTGGTCTCGAACACCCGCACCGTGACCGTGTCCAGGGCGGCCGGTCCCGTCGCGGCGCCGAACGGCAGCGTCGTGATCACGCTCAGGGCGCGCTGCCGCCCTCCGCATCCGGGGGTCGAAGCCGGCATCGAGTCCAGCTGGACCCTCATGTTGCCGACGCCGCACGCCATGTCGGCGATGGCGTCCGTCTCCGGAACCCCGAGGCGGTCCAGCACGGCTGCGCGCGCCTGGATCTGTTCCGGCGGGACCCGGGCGAGCATGGCGGCGGACGGTTCCAGCAGTCCGGGATCTCCCCGCAGCGGCCGCGGATCCACGTGCAGCGGCCGGCCGGGCAACCGCTCGATGGAGCGGACAACAGCCGCGAAGAGCGACGTGTCCCGGGCGACGAGTGGTAGTGCGGACGCGGCGGGGGAGGCGGGGCCGGCGCTCCCGGCCGTGCCCGGACAGCCCGCCAGCCCGATACTCACCATCCCCACTGCAAATGTCTTGCGCAGCATGACAATTTTCCTGAAATCGGTGGACCTCTTGGTGCGATGATTCATCCTGCACAGCGCGTATCGTTGGGAGTATGTTCGACTCCCAAGGTGTCCGTGTGGCTGTGGGCTAATCCGGATGCGTGTTCGAGTTCGTGTACGAGGCCCCAATCAAGGTTGCGCCCGTAGCTGTCCTTCCGGTTGTAGACTTCGGTTACCCAGAGATCTTCAAGGTACGCTCCGACAAGGGTGTTGCCATATCCACCTCCCAAGCCGTCCTGGCGAGGGAAGTACCCGAGCCTATTCTCGTTCAGCAGGAACCATCCCCTTCGCGCAATGGTTGCACAGGGTTCACCCCTCTGCTCAATACGAGTGAGCGCATCTTTGGTCCGCTGGAGCCATTCGCCCTCAGGGGGCTTTGAACTGCACACCGCTCGTTCGAGGGCTGATCGCGGGGCAGTGCAGTCCGGCGGAATCGTGTCAGTCGTAAAGTCGCCGGCAAGTGAAGCGGGAGCGGTGAAAGAGCCATCATCCCCGGAGCCACCTGTTCCCCCGCCTTCGTCTCCCCCACCGCCAGCGCCAGGGAAGTTGTCGCAGTTCGCACCCGTGTTGATGTTGCAGGTGCCCGGATCCTCTTGTGGAGGCGGCTCCGAACCTCCGCCGGAGATGGGATCGCAAATGTAGCCGCCTTCAGCGCTCCCCTCGCAATTCACCGTCGTGGTTTCGCCTACCGATCGGCGGTTGTCCGTCTCAGGCGAAGAAATGAGTGAATCGCGGCAGCCTGAGAGAGCGAACACCAGTGTGGCCAGCAGGACAAGCACCGGCCTGCGGTTGTGGATCCGCGCATGCATCGACCTATCCTCCGGGACTGTCGGGTGGAATCAGAAGGGTGTTTTCACATATATTGTCTCTAATCATGCTTATGTCGATTGTTGGCGTCAAGTCCAAGTGCCCTCGCTTCCTTAAGATGAGATCATTATCCCCCAGCCGGGACCGTTGCGTCCGGCGCGGCGGCGCAGCATGTTTGCCGGAGCGAAAGCAGCGGCCTCCGTCGGGCCGCACCGCTCTGATCGGGCCCTCCCGGGCCGGTCCGGCGCCCTCCTCCCCGCCCGCGGCCTCCCGCCCCCGCAACCCCTTGCCCGGAGACAGTTTGCGGCTCCCGAAGCTCCTCTCCCCCTGGCTCATTCTCCTCGCGGCCGTCCTCCCGGCCGCCGCGCACGCGCAGCGCGCCGCCGGGCTGCGGGTGGTCGTCCGCGAGGACGGCACCGGCCGGGCCATTCCCGGGGCGCAGGTGGTGGTCGGCGGGGTGGGGACGGTGGCGGTGAGCGACTCCACGGGCGTGGCGCACTCCCCGTCGGTGCCGCTCGGGCAGCGGCTGGT
>DATABU010000198.1:0-4192 GCA_036259415.1 Longimicrobiaceae bacterium | reverse complement strand
GGCACGCCCGACCCTGCGGTCGCAGTTCAGAGCGCCCGCCACCGCTCGGGCTCGCCCGGCAGGCGCTCGGCGCGCCCCTCGGTCGCGAGGTGCACCAGGTGCGCCCGGGTCTCGCGCAGCGCGTGCACGAAGTTGTCGGGCGGGAGCTCGCCGAAGAGGCCGTGGGCGGCCTCGTACGCCGTCCGCGGCTCGCCCAGGAGCGCCAGCACCTCGGCGCCGCGCCCCTCGTGGTGCGCCAGGATCTCGTCCACACGGCCGCGCAGGTCGCCGAAGCGGGGCCCGTGCGAGGGGAGCACCACCTCCACCGGCAGCTCCCGCAGGCGGCGGAGCGAGGCCAGGTAGTCGCTGAGCGGGTCCTCCACGTACAGGTCCGCCCCGATGTTGGGGGAGATGCGGGGGAGGACGTGGTCGCCCGCCACCAGGATGCGCCGCTCCGGGTGGTACAGCACCACGTGCCCGGGGGAGTGCCCGGGAGTCAGGATCCACTCCCATCCGCCCCCGCCGGGGAGCGTCCCGCGCTCGCCCGCGAGCAGGTCGTCCGGCTCGAAGTGGGCGTACAGGGCGTGGATGCGGTCGGAGGCGGCGAGCAGCCGGGCCGCGAGCTCCGCCGGGACCCCCATGGCCGCGAAGCCCGCCGCCGCCGCCTCGCGGTCCTCCGGCCAGCGGTCCACGAAGCGGCGCGCCAGCGCCTCCTCGCGCTCGTGGATCGCCACCCGCGCCCCCGACCAGGCCCGCACCGGCCCGGCCAGGCCGTAGTGGTCGATGTGGACGTGGGTGAGGAGCACGTGCGCCAGCTTCCCCGGCGTCACGCCCACCCCCTCGGCGCCGCCGCGCAGCGCGGCGCGCGCCGTGGGCGTGTCCATCCCGGTGTCCACCAGCGTGAACCCGTCCTCCCCCTCGATCAGCCAGGCCGCGACCTCGTGCGGCGGGAACGGGAGGGGGACGGAGATCCGGTGGACGCCGGGTGCCGCCTCGACGACGGCCTCGCTCACTCCGCGCCCGCCCCGTCCGGGAAGAACTTCTCCCCGCTCTCGGCCTTCTGCACCAGGAGCGCGGCGGGGGCGAAGCGCGGCCCGTGCGCCTGCTCCAGCGCGCGGAGCCGGGCCAGCACCCGGTCGGCGCCGGTCTGGTCCACGTACCAGAAGGGGCCGCCGCGGAAGGGCGGGAAGCCGATCCCCATGATGGCCCCCACGTCGCCGTCGCGGGCGCTGCGCAGCACCCCCTCCTCCAGCGTGCGGACGGCCTCGTTGACCATCACCAGCGCCAGCCGCTCCTGGATCTCCTCGCGGGGGATCTCGCGGCGCGGCGGGCTGCCGATGAGCGCGTACACGCTCTCGTCGGGCCCCTTGCGCTCGCCGTCCTCGTAGCGGTAGAAGCCGCGCCCGTTCTTGCGCCCCATGCGCCCGTCGGCCACCAGCGTGTCCACCACCGTGCTGGGCTTCATCCGGTCGGCGAACGCCTCGGTCATGATCTTCCCGGCCTTGGCGGCCACGTCCAGCCCCACCTCGTCGTACAGGGTGATGGGCCCCACCGGGTACCCCCACGCCGTCATCGCCCGGTCCAGCTCCTCCATGCGCGCGCCCTCCTCCAGCAGGAGCGCCGCCTCGGCCATGTAGGGCGAGAGGATGCGGTTGGCGTAGAAGCCGGGGGAGTCGTTGACGATGATGGGGGTCTTCCCGAGCCGCTTCCCGTAGGCGTGGCCGGTGGCGGTCACCTTCGGGTCGGTCCGCCCCGTGACGATGATCTCCAGCAGCGGCATCTTCTCCACCGGGGAGAAGAAGTGCAGCCCCAGCACGTTCTGCGGGCGCTGCACCGCCTCGGCCAGGCGCTCGATGGGGATGGTGGAGGTGTTGGAGCCCAGCACCGCGTCTTCCGGGATCTCCGCCTCGATCTCGCGCAGCACGCGGTGCTTCAGCTCCACGTCCTCGAACACCGCCTCCACCACCATGTCCACCCGCCCGAAGCCGGTGTAGTCGGCGGTGGGCTCCACCCGGTCGGTGAGCTGGGTGACTTCGAAGCGCGGACGCCGCTTGCGCTTCGCCCGCTTGACCAGGATGTCGCGCGCGGTGCGCAGCCCCTTCGCCACGGCCTGGGGGCTCACGTCCTTGAGGCGGACGCGCATCCCCGCCTCGGCGGAGGCGGCGGCGATCCCCGCGCCCATGAACCCGGCCCCCACCACCGCGACCCGCTCCGCCTTCCCAGGCTTCGGGCTGCCCGGCAGGTCGGGGCGGTTCTCGGCGCCGGTCTTGGCGAAGAAGAGGTGCACCAGGCTCCGCGACTCGGGGGTCGCGCTCAGCTCGCCGAACGCCCGGGCCTCCAGCTCCAGCCCCTCCTCCAGCGAGCGGTCGATCCCCCGCTCCACCACCTCCAGGATGCGGAGCGGCGCCGGGTACAGCCCCCGGGTCTTGTCCATCACCCCCTCGCGCGCCTTGCGGAAGATGATGGCGCCCACGCCGGGGAGCCCCTCCTTCCAGTCCGGCGACCCCCGGGTGCGGCCCGCGCGCGGCTTGCGGCTGCCGTCGGCGAGCTGGAGGGCGGCGCGCTTCGCCTCGCGCAGCAGCACGGGCGCGGGGACCACCTCGTCCACCAGCCCCAGCTTCATGGCGCGGCGTCCGTCCAGGTTCTTCCCCGTCAGCATGAGGTCCAGCGCGTTGGCGATCCCGACCAGGCGGGGGAGGCGCTGCGTCCCCCCGGCGCCGGGGAGGATCCCCAGCTGCACCTCGGGGAGCCCCAGCTTGGTCTTCGGGGAGCTGCTCGCCATGCGGTAGTCGCAGGCGAGCGCCACCTCCAGCCCCCCGCCGAGCACGGCGCCGTCGATGGCCGCGACCACCGGGATGGAGAGGCCCTCCAGCCGGTTCAGCAGCGCGTGCCCGGCGCGGCTCATCGCCTCGCCGTCGGCGGCCGTGCGGATGCGGGTGAACTCCTCGATGTCGGCCCCGGCGATCCAGATCCCCGGCTTGTCGGAGACGATCACCGCGGCGCGCGCGCCGCCCTCGCGCGCCTCCAGGCGCCCCAGGACCTCCGCCATCTCGTCCATGAGCTGCCGCGAGATGACGTTGACCGGCTTCCCCGGCTGGTCCAGGCGGATCACGGCGATCCCGTCCTCGATCTCCATGCGGACCGTCGGGGTCGTCTCGACCGGGGTCTCCGTGGCTGCCATCGGTGTCGCTCCTGTCAGGGTCTCGGTTGGTGCCGCACTCCACGTCCTCGGGGTCCGGCGGACCCCGGCAAGCTCCGCACCGGCTCAGGCCGCGGTCATCCCCCCGTCCACCGCCAGCACCTGGCCGGTGACGTACGACGCCGCCGGGGAGAGCAGGAAGAGCGCGGCGCCCAGCAGCTCGTCCTCGCCGCCGAGCCGCCCCAGCGGGACCAGCCGAGTGATCGCGCGCTCCGCCTGGGCGAGCACTCCCGCGGTCATCTTCGTGGGGAAGAAGCCGGGGGCGAGGGCGTTCACACGGATCCCGTGCCGGGCCCACTTCACGGCCAGGTCGCGGGTGTAGGCGACGACGGCACCCTTGGAGGCCGCGTACCCCACGGCGTCCAGCACCTCCGGCGGCGCGCCCCCCAGCCCGGCCACCGAGGCCACGTTGAGGATGGCGCCGCCCGCGCCCCGCCCGATCAGCCGCCGCCCCACCTCGCGCGAGCAGAGGAAGGTCCCGGTGGCGTTGGTCTCCATCACCTTGCGCCAGGCGTCCAGCGGCATCTCGGCGGCGGGGGCGCCCCAGCTGGCGCCGGAGTTGTTCACCAGCAGGTCCACCGGGCCCAGCTCACGCTCGGCCTGCTCCACCGCGGCGCGGACCTCCTCCTCGGAGGTGACGTCCAGCCGCAGCCCCACGGCGCGCGCGCCGTACGCCGCCCGCAGCTCGGCGGCGACCACGTCGCACGCCTCCTGCCGGCGCGATCCGAGCGCCACCGCGGCGCCGGCCTGGGCCAGCCCCCGCGCGATCTGCTCGCCCAGCCCGCGCCCCCCGCCGGTGACCAGGGCGACGCTGCCGGAGAGGTCGAAGAGCTGGCGTACGCTGCGCACGGTGACCAGGGGCTCGGGGACGGGGTGGAACGGGTGTGGCAACATCGTAATGGCTGAGCGCGGCTCATACAAATGGGCGCCCCGGTGGCCCGGTGGGGACCCGGCGCGACGGGCGGGGCGCGTGTGCCCCCGGAAGAGGGGAGGGGAAACGCGGCGGGGGGGGGG
>DATABU010000197.1:0-12567 GCA_036259415.1 Longimicrobiaceae bacterium | reverse complement strand
CCGGTCGAACTCGCGCACGGCGGGGCTCTCCGTCTCCGGGTCGGGGAGCGCCTCGTCGGCGCGGGTCTCCTGCGCCTCCTGGAACTCCAGGCGGCGCGGGATCCGCTCGTGCAGGAGCAGCTCGGCGGAGCGGACCAGCGGGTCCGCGTGGAAGCGTTCCTGCCACGCCTGCGCCGTGAGCGCGTTGGACAGCGCGACGAGCCCCATCCCCACGTGGTGCGCCATGTAGTTGCCCACCACGGCGTAGCGCGCGCCGGGGTCCGGGCGCGTGTAGTCGAGCGCGTCGCGGAAGCCGTACGGCCCCAGCGCTCCCTTCTTCTCCAGGGCGGCCAGGTTGCCCAGGGCGCGCTGCGGGTCCACCATGACGGCGAGGACGGAGGCGTAGGGGGCGATCACCAGGTCGCGCCCCAGGCCGCGCTTGAGCGCCAGGTCGGGGACGCCGAAGGCGCGGTACTGGTAGGTGAGGTGGCGGTCGCGCAGGTTGTAGGCGCTCTCGCTCACCCCCCAGGGCACCCCGCGCTCCACCCCGTAGGCCACCTGCCTGCGCACCGCGCCGCGGTACGTCTGGTCCAGCACGGTGAACGGGTACGAGCGCATCACCAGCGCGGGCATCAGGTACTCGAACATGCTCCCGCTCCAGGAGACCAGCGCCGCCTCGCCCGCGGCGTGGGTCAGGGTGCGGCCCAGGCGGAACCAGTGGTCCACGGGGACCTCGCCCTTTGCGATGGCGAGGAAGCTCGCCAGGCGCGCCTCGGAGGCGAGCAGGTCGTAGTACGACGGGTCCAGCGACTGGCTGGCGTGCTGCCACCCGATGGAGAACAGCTCCCGCGACCCGTCGAAGAGGAAGCGGAAGTCCATCTCCGCGACGTAGCGGTCGGCGCGCTCCGCGAGCGCCTCCAGGCGGGCGGCCACCCCGGCGGAAGGAGCCGCCCCTTCCGCGAGGTGCTCCTCGATCCGGCGGAGGCTCCAGGCGACCCACTCCCCGGCCGGCCCGGCCGCGTCCCCGTCGAGAGAGGTCCCCAGCGAAGCGAGCGCGGCCCGGAGCGGGGCGGCGGCCTCCGCGAGCGACCCGGCCGAGAGACCCGCCTGCGCCGATCGCAGGTGCTCCCCCGCGGCCTTCACCGCCTGCGCCACCCCCGGCCGGCCGGCCAGGTCGGAGGCGGAGAGCACCCGCAGGCGCTCGCCGGCCACCCCGAGCGCCGTCTGCAGGGCGGACCGGACGCGGCGGTCGGACGCGGGCGCGCCCCGGGCCTCCAGGCACGCCTGCCGCATGGCCAGGAGGTGGCCGGCCAGGTTGCCGCTGTCCACGGTGGAGACGTACGCCGGCTCCAGCACCCGCAGGTCGTGCAGGTCGTACCAGTTGAAGAAGTGCCCCCGGAAGCGGCGCATCCGCTCCAGCGAGCGGAAGGCGAGCTCCAGCCTCCGGGCCATGTCCGCGGTGGTGATGAACCCCAGGTCGTGCGCGCTCCCCACGGCCAGGAGCTGCATGCCGAGGTTGGTGGGCGAGGTGCGCATCGCCACCACCGGGGCCGGGTCCTCCTGGAAGTTGTCGGGGACCAGCCAGTGCGTCTCCTCGCCCACGAACCGGTCGAAGTAGCGCCAGTGCAGCAGCGCGTAGCGCATCGCCTGGCCACGCTCGGCGGCCGGCATCCGCCGCACGCCGGGGCCGGCCGGGGCGCTGAGGGCGCGGGCGATCGCCGGCGAGGCCATCCAGAGCGCGGCCAGCGGCCCCACCGCCAGGGCGAGCTGCCAGGGCGGGCCGGGCGCGGCGCCGCGCGCCGCCTGCCAGGCCGCCAGCAGCACGACTCCCCCCACGGCCCCCAGGGCCGGCGCCATGGCCCGCCACGCCCCGCGCGCCGAGCCGGAGTCGGCGTGCTCCGCCCCGGAGGAGGTCTGCCACTCCAGCAGCGAGCGCCGGGTGACGAAGAGGCGCCAGAGCGTGCGGAGGATCGCGTCCGCGGACACCCACGCCTGGTGCGGGAGGAAGGTGACGGCCAGCCCCACCTGCTGCGCGCTCGTCGCCGCGTCCCGTCCCACGGCCGCGTAGTACGCCCGCCACGACTTGTCGAGCGGGGGGCGGAGCGCCGCGAGCAGGAGCGACACGATCCACGGCGCGGCCACGGCCGCCAGCGCCAGCACGGTCCAGCGCAGCGGCGAGCCGGGGAGCACGGTCCACCCCGCCGCCAGGAAGGCGAGCAGGCCGACCTCGACGGTGCTGCGCCTCAGGTTGTCCAGGATCTTCCAGCGCGCGAGCAGCGGCAGCCGGTTCCGCTCCGGGCCGTCCGGTCCGGCGACGCGCGGCGTGAGCCAGGGGAGGAGCTGCCAGTCGCCGCGGATCCAGCGGTGCTTGCGGCGCGCGTGGGTGAGGTAGCGGGCGGGATAGTCGTCGTAGACGGTGATCTCGGTGGCGAGCCCCGCGCGGGCGTAGCTCCCCTCGATCAGGTCGTGCGAGAGCAGCGTGTTCTCCGGGAAGCGGCCGTGCGTCGCCCGCTCGAAGGCATCCACGTCGTAGATGCCCTTGCCGGTGAAGCTCCCCTCGCCGTACAGGTCCTGGTAGACGTCGGAGACCGCGGTGGTGTACGGGTCCACGCCCGGGTGGCCGGAGTGGATGGCCGCGAAGCGCGAGCGGTGCGCGCTCGGCAGCGACACCCCCACGCGCGGCTGGAGGATGCCGTAGCCGCGGACGACGCGCCCGCGCGCCGGATCGTACACGGCGCGGTTCAGGGGGTGGGCGAGCGCCCCCACCAGCTCCGGCGCGGCATCGGGCGGCAGCACGGTGTCCGCGTCCAGGGTGATGACGTAGCGCACCCCGCGCAGCGGCTCCACGTCGCCCACCACGGTCGAGAAGGCGTCGCCCGCCGCGCCGCGGAGGAAGCGGTTGAACTCCGCCAGCTTGCCGCGCTTCCGCTCCCACCCCATCCAGACGCCCTGCCGCGGGTTCCAGCGCCGCGGCCGGTGGAAGAGGTAGAAGGCGTCCTCCGCGCCGCCGGCGTACCGCGCGTTGAGCGCGCGCACCCCCTCCACCGCGGCCGCGACGATGGCGGCGTCGTCCCCGCGGGTCTCCGAGGGCGCGTCCGTGAAGTCGCTCAGCACCGCGAAGTGGAGGTGCGACTCACGGTTGGCGAGGAACTGCACCTCCAGGTGCCCGAGCGCCTCGTGCACCGCCTCCACGCTGCCGAACAGCGTGGGGACGACCACCGCCGTGCGGAGCTCGGCGGGGATCCCGCCGTTCTCCCGCAGCTCCAGCTTCGGGAGCGCGCGCGGCGGGAGGAACGCGGTGACGAGCTGGTTGACCACCCCGATGGCGATGTCGGCCGCCGGGACCAGCGCCAGCAGGAGCACCGCGGGCCAGGCCGCGCGCGCCTGCGGCCCCGCCAGCCAGAGCACGGCGGCGAGCGCAGCCAGGGTGCCGGCGAGGCCCGCCCCGCCGAAGACCGGGTCGGGGTGCCGGAGCACCCAGCGGTGCGCCGCCTCGCCCGGCCCGGGCCGGTAGCCCGTGGCGGCCTCCAGCGCGGCGAGCCCCTCGTCCACCAGGTAGTAGCCCACGTGGGAGCGCAGCGGCGGCCCCCCCTCGCCGTCCACCCCCGCCCCGGCCAGCTCGACCGCCGTAAGGGCCACCTCCTCCTCGCGCCGGCCCGTGCGCCGGGCGATCCGCTCCACCACGTGGCGGTACCGGTCGCGCGTGGCGAAGGTCATCCGCGCGTAGCATGCGGCCGGGTCGCCGCGCAGCACGGCCTCCATCGCGCTCTGCCGCTCCACGAGCGCCTGCCAGTCCAGGTGGGCGATGGTGCGCAGGCTGGTGATGCCGTGCGCCATCATCACCTGGGTGTGCGCCAGGCGCTGCGTGGACCGCGAGGCCGCGTCCTCCGCGCCCATCGCCCGCTCGCCGATCCACTGCTCGAGGTGCGCGAGCGGCGCGGACGGGCTCCGGCTCAGGCGGAGCTGGTGCAGGAAGCGGGAGACGAACGCCGGCGAGAGCGGCGGCGGCGAGCCGACGAAGGCGTCGAGCGCGGCGCCGAGGGCGGGCGCCCCCCGCTCGCCTGCGGCCTCGATGCGCGCCGCCCATGCGTCGGCCGCCTCGATCTCGTCCATCCGCTGCACCGTGCGCAGCGCCATGCGCCGCACGCTCTCGATCAGCGCCAGGCGGAGCATGGCGGGGATCGCCCAGAGCTCGCCGATGGAGAGCGGCTCGACCTCCTGGAAGGCCGCCACGAACCGCTCCAGGTTGTCGAGGTCGACCCGGCTCTCGGTGTGGGAGATCAGGGTGATCGCCAGCTCGTAGACGCGCGGGTACCCCGCCAGGTGCCCGCCGGCCAGCCGGGGGAGCTCGCGGTAGTAGCCGCGCGGCAGCGTCTCGCGCACCTCGCGGATGTGCTCCCGCACCACGTGGAAGTTGTCCAGCAGCCACTCGCCCGCCGGGCCGACGTCCACGTCGCGGTCGGCGCCCGCGGCGAGCCGGTCGTGGGCGTCGTCCAGGATGCCGCGGGTCTCCGAGAGGCGGGCGAGGAGGGGAGCCTCCCTCCGGCCCGGCGGGGTCGAGGAGAGTCGCTGCCGGCCCGCGACGGCGCGCGCCCTGTCGGCGAGCTGGTCGGCGCCCAGCAGCTCCCCCCGGATGGGCCCCGAAAGCAGCTCGTCCCGTCCGGGCGAGGCGCGGACGGAGAAGCGGGAGAGAAAGCGGATCGGTGCTATCGCGGACCGGTCATCGGGCAAGGTCGTCCTTCCTCGTGAGCCGGAGCGGCTCGGTGGACCCGCGCCCCGACCGCAGGCCGGGCGTCGGGTTCGGGGCACACGGACCACGTCCGTCTCCCCCGGGTGTGTCCGGGAGGATCAGACGCCCCCCCGCGTACGGGGCAGCCGGAAGCGGAAGGTGCTCCCCCGCCCCGGCTCGCTCTCCACCTCCACGTCGCCCCCCAGCAGCCGGCTGAACTCCCGGGCCGCCGCGAGCCCGATCCCGATCCCCCCGAAGGAGCGGGCCTGGCCGCCGTCCACCTGCCAGAACCGGTCGAAGATCCTGGCGTGGTGCTCGGGAGCGATCCCGATGCCGGTGTCGCTGACCTCGAAGACGACGCTCTGCTCCTCCGCCCGCACGCCGAGCCGGATCTCCCCGCGCGCCGTGTACTTCACGGCGTTGCCGCACAGGTTGACCAGGATCTGGCGCACCTTGGCGCCGTCCGTCTCCATCTCGATGGACTCGCCGGGCAGCTCCAGGACGAACGCGAGGCCCTTCGCCGCCGCCACGGGGTCCACCAGCTCCTTCGCCTCGCGCGCGACCTTCCCCGCGTCGATCCGCCCGGACCGGACCGGCTCCCGGCCCTCGTCCAGCTTCGCGAAGGTGAGGATCTCGTCGATCATGGAGGTGAGGTGCCAGCCGCCCGCCTTGATCCGGTCCACCCGGTGCACCTGCGTCGGGGTGAGGGCCCCTTCCAGGTGGAGGACGTCGGCGTCGAGCAGCATCGCGGTGAGCGGGGTGCGGAACTCGTGCGAGAGCGTGGCCAGGAAGACCCCCTTCGCCAGGTTCGCCGATTCGGCCGCGGTCTTCGCCTGGCGCAGCTCCTCCTCCATGCGCTTTCGCGCGGTGATGTCGAAGAAGGTCAGGACGGCGCCGTCGATCCCGCCGTCGGGGGAGCGGTACGGGTTGATGCGGACGATGTACCACCCGCCGGCCTCGCTGGACACCTCGCGCTCGATGCGCTCCAGCGAGGAGAGCACGGCCTGCGCATCCTCCACCAGCCCGGCGTAGTCCAGCCGGTGGGTGATGTGCGCGAGGGGGCGGCCCCGGTCCGCGGCGACGAAGTTGAAGAGGGCGCGGACCGCGGGGGTGAAGCGCCGGATCCGCATCGCGCGGTCGACGAAGACGGTGCCGATCTCCGTGGACTCCACCAGGTTCTGGAGGTCGGCGTTGGTCCGCTTCAGCTCCTCGATGGTGGTCTGGTGCTCCTGGTTGATGGTGGTGAACTCTTCGTTGATGGACTGGATCTCCTCGCGGCTGGTCGCCAGCTCCTCCGCCGCGGCCCTCTGCTCCTCGTTGATCGACCGCAGCTCCTCGTTGGCCGACTGCAGCTCCTCCACGGTCCGGTCGCGGGCCGCGCTCACCGCCTCCAGCTGCTCCTTGGCCCGGCGCAGCTCCTCCTCCAGGTGGGCGATGCCCCGCCCGCCGCCCGCGGAGGGCACCGGCTCGCCCGGTGGCGTCGGGCTCTCCTGCTCCTCGAAGAGGACCAGCGCGAACTTCTCCGCTCCCGCGCCGGCCGCGGCCGGGAGCACCTGGAGGTTCACCACGCGGCCGCCGTCACCATTGCCGTCGCCGTCAATGCGCACGCCGCGAACCGTCGGCTCCCCCAGCTGGAAGGCCCGGTGGAGCGCGGTGCGCAGCTCCATCCGGAGGTCGCCCCGCGCCAGGTCGATCAGGTTGTGGCTCGGCTCCCCCCCGCCCATCTGCAGGTACCGGCCGGCGCGGGCGGAGAGGTGGACGACCTCCAGCGTCTCGTCCACGACCAGGCTCGGCGGGGCGTAGGCTTCCAGCATGCGCAGGTGGAGGGACCCGAACGAGAAGCCCTGGCGGGCGCGCTCGCCGCCGTTCGCGGCCGGAGGGCCGGCGGGCGGGGGGTCCGCGGCCGAGAGCCTAGGCGGGACGCGGTGCTGTGCGGCGTCGCGCCGGTAGATCCGGTGCCGCCCGGCGACGGGCGCGAACAGGCCGCTCCCGTCGGCCGACTCCGCCGAGCCGAGGAAGAGCAGCCCGCCCGGCCGCAGCGCGAGGTGGAACGTCTCCATCAGCCGCTCCTGCGCTTCCGGCCGCAGGTAGATGAGGAGGTTCCGGCAGCTGATCAGGTCGAGCCGCGAGAAGGGAGGGTCGTGCAGTACGTTGTGGACGGCGAAGAGCACCTCCTCCCGCAGCGGCTTCCCGACCCGGTAGCCACCCGCGTCCCGGGTGAAGTAGCTGCGGAGCCGCTCGGGCGGGATCTCCGCGACCGCCGAGGCGGGATAGAGGCCCTCGCGGCCCCACGCGTAGCCCTCCTCGTCGATGTCGGTGGCGAAGATCTGGACCTGCGGCGGGTGCTCCAGCGTGGCCGCGTGCTCGTCCAGCAGGACGGCGATCGAGTAGGCTTCCTCGCCCGTAGCGCACCCCGCCACCCACACGCGCACCGCTTCTCCCGGCCCCTTCCCCTCGAAGAGCGCCGGAACGGCCTCGGCCAGCGCCGCGAACGCATCCGGGTCCCGGAAGAAGCCGCTCACCGAGATCAGCAGGTCGCGCACGAGCGCCCGGGTCTCCGTCTCGCTCTCCCGCAGCAGGGGGAGATAGTCCTCCAGGCTGGCCACCCCGTTGAAGCGCAGCCGACGCTCCAGGCGGCGCAGGACCGTGGCCCGCTTGTAGAGGCTGAAGTCGTGGCCCGCCTCCCGCCGTAGGGCGGAGAAGACCTGCGCCAGCAGGGCCTCGGTGTCCGGCGGCGGGCGGCCCGCGGGGAAGGGCGAGGGCATGCGGCGGAGGCGCAGCAGCTCGGCCGGGATCCCGGCGGACGGCAGCACCAGGTCCACCTGCCCCGTCGCGATCGCGCTCGCGGGCATCCCGTCGTACTCGGCCTCGTCGGGCCGCTGCGCCACCGTTATGCCCCCGGCCTCCTTGATGAACCGGATCCCGGGCGTGCCGTCCGTGCCGGTGCCGGAGAGCACCACGCCCACCGCGTCGGTCCCGTACGCATCGGCGAGCGTGCGGAAGAGAAGGTCCACCGGGGCGTGGCGCGGCCCCTCGCCGCGCTCCAGGACGCCGATGGTGTTCCCCAGCATCGCCAGGTCGTGGCCCGGCGGGATGACGTACACGTGGTCGGCTTCCACCGCCGTGGGCCGGGTGACCTGCGTCACCGGGACGGCGGTCCGGTCCTGCAGGATCTCGGCGATCCGGCTCTCCCGTTCCGGGTCCAGGTGCATGATCACCACGTACGCCATGCCGCTGTCGGCCGGGACGGACTCGAAGAAGTGCTGCAGCGCCTTCAGCCCGCCGGACGACGCGCCGATCCCGACGACCGTCAGCGGGGCCGTCGCGTGCCCGTCCGTTCCGGGAAGAAGCCCCGGGGAGACCGCCTGGTTCATGGTCCTCCTGCCGATCCCACGTTGTTGACCAATTGGCAAATACAAGCTATCGTGTATTTTACAAATGGTCAACAACCCGCCTGAAGGGAAGTGGCCGGACGGATCTGAGCCAGAGATCGGAGGGAGACAGGATGCCGGGAAAGCGGGCTTCGGAGGGAGTGCGGCGCGAGCAGATCCTGCAGGCGGCGTTCGAGGTGGCCTCGCGGGAGGGGATCGGCAGCCTGACCATCCGGGCGGTGGCCGCCGAGGCGGAGCTGAGCCACGGCCTGGTGCTGTTCCACTTCGAGCGGAAGGAGCGGCTGGTGCACGAGCTGCTCGACTGGCTGATCGCGACCACGTCGGTGCTCCACGTCTCGGAGGACGTCACCCGCTTCCCGAGGGCGCTGGACCGGCTGCATGCGCTCCTCCAGCAGGAGATGGCCCGGCTCTCTCACCAGCCGCGGCACACGCGGCTGTTCTTCGAGTTCTGGGCGCTGGGTGCGCGGCACGAGTCGATCCGGGCGCGGATCAGCGCGGAGCTGGAGCGCTACCGCGCGGCCTTCCTGGCCATCATGGAAGAGCTGCTCCGCGCCGAGCCCACCGCGTTCCCCGGGGTGACCGCGGACGGCCTCGCCGCGGTCGCGGTGAGCTGGATCCACGGGTGCGCGGTGCAGGCGATGGTGGACCCGCAGCACTTCGACGTCGACGAGTACCTGGCCGCCGTGCGCGGCATGGTCGGGCAGCTCGCCTGACGCGGGCCGCCCCCCGACGACGCAGCCGGCGAGCTGCGCCGCGCCGGTCCTGCGCCGGGCGGGCGGATCCGTGCGGCCGAGGACGGCGTGCTGGACCGGGAGTCGGAGGGTGGCGCGACCGGCTGAGTCCCGGGACGGCCGGCCGCGCGGGGGGAACGCCGGGGCGGGACTCGACCCCGGCGGACGTCGATCACGGCCGGACGGCGCGTACGCTCCAGGACACGGCGGGCGCTCCGCGGTATGCACGCCGGTTCGTCGTCGGCGTCATCTCGTACTGCCGGATCGACGGGTCGCCGCCCAGGCGCTCGATGCCTCGCAGGATGCTGGCGGCCTGCTCGCCGCATCCGGTGTGGGTGCGAATCTACTCGAGGAGAGCCGTTTCGGAGGTGGAAGAGACGTGGGAGCGGGAGATCGAGAAGAAGCTTGCCATGACTGTCTCCGGACGGAGGACCGGCGGGCGCCGACGGGGGCGCATGCGGAAGCTAACGGCAACACGCCCGGGTAGCGACGTCGGGGCCCCCGGCGGCAGTCGGGCGGTGCGCGCGGGCCCGGAGAACGGGGCACCCGCCGCCAGGCCGCCTGCGTCGCTGCACGACCCCCTTTCCGCGAGGAAGGAGCAGATGAGTAGCCAGCCGTCCTTCACGGAGGCGATCCGTGCTGTCGCGAGTGGGCTGCGCGAGTACGCCCCCTCCCACGCCTCCCTGAATCGCGCATCGAGCGGGATCGATCACCTGGGGCGACAGCTGCACGGGCTCGCATTTGTCCGGGATCGTGAGATCGCCGACTGCTTCACCGCCGCCCTCGGAGAGCTGAGCGCGTCCCACGGGCTCGCGGAGGAGCAACGGGCGGAGGCGGTGCAGCGAGCCGTCAGCCACCTCGATGCTGCGGTCGCTCACGCCGAAGACGGGGAGCTTGGCCGGCCCGTGCCCCGGACATAGATTGGACAAACCCTGTTCAATCGCTCCCCAGGCCGACGGGACGGACCATGAAGCTCCACCGGCTCCAGGCGACGCAGCGCCTGCCGATCTCCCTCGCCGAGGCGTGGGACTTCTTCTCGGACGCGGCCAACCTGGCCCGCATCACCCCGCCCTGGCTGGGGTTCACCGTCACCTCGGAGCTGCCGCGGCGGATGCACCCGGGGATGATCGCCGCCTACACCGTGCGGCCGTTCCCGGGGGCGCGGGTCTCCTGGGTCACGGAGATCACCCACGTGGTGGAGCCGTACCTGTTCGTGGACGAGCAGCGCTTCGGACCGTACCGCTTCTGGCACCACCAGCACCACTTCGCGGAGGCGCCCGGCGGGGTGGAGGTGCGCGACCTGGTGCACTACGCCCTCCCCCTGGGCCCCGTCTCCGCGCCCGTGCGCCGCTGGATGGTGGCGCCGCGTCTCCGCGAGATCTTCGAGTTCCGCCGCCAGACGCTGGAAGCGACCTTCGCCCGGACGTGAGACGTGGTGCGCGCGCCTCGGGCCGCGACCACTCCCGTCGCCTGCCGGTGGCCCGCGTGAGTCCACACCGTCTGGCGCCGCCCCGATCGCGCACGGGCTGATCCGCAGCAGCCTGGTGCCTGCCGAGCCGATGCGATCCTGGCGGCGGCCGCCATGCTGATGCGGGCGGCCTACCACGTGCTGAAGGACCAGACGGGCTACGATGCCGACGTGCAGGCCGCGGCAACAACGCCCGATCCGAGCGCCGGCGAGAGGCACGCCCACACCAGGCAGTCGCCCGTCCTCCACCCGCTCCCCCGAAGCCCGTGACCGAGCCCCATCCGACCGAGCCCCGCGGCCCGCTGGCCGGCGTGCGCGTCCTGGACCTGGGCCGCGTGCTGGCGGCCCCCCTCTGCACCATGGTGCTGGGCGACCTGGGCGCGGAGGTCGTGAAGGTGGAGCGCCCCGGTGGGGGCGACGACACCCGCAGCTGGGGCCCTCCCTGGGCGGAAGGCCCGGAGGGGCGCGAGAGCGCGTACTACCTCTGCGCCAACCGCAACAAGCGCTCGGTCACGGCGGACCTGGCGACCGAGGCCGGCCGGGAGCGGGTGCGCCGCCTCGCCCGCGGCGCCGACGTGCTGGTGGAGAACTTCCTCCCGGGGACGCTGGAGCGGTGGGGGCTGGGCTACGAGGCTCTGGCCGCCGAGAACCCGGGCCTGGTGTTCTGCTCGGTGACCGGCTACGGGTCCGGGGGCCCGGAGGCGGGGCGCCCCGGCTACGACTTCGCGGTGCAGGCGCGCGCCGGCTGGCTGGCGGTCACCGGCGAGCCCGGGGGCGAGCCCATGAAGGCGGGGATGGCGCTGGCCGACGTGCTCACCGGCCAGAACGCCGCCATCGCCATCCTGGCGGCGCTCCGCGAGCGGGAGCGGTCCGGCCGGGGGCAGCGGGTGGAGGTGGCGCTCTTCGACTCCGCGCTCATGGGGCTGGTCAACGTGGGCCAGGCCGCGCTGGTGACCGGCCACGAGCCCCGCCGCTGGGGGAACGCGCACGCCGCCATCGTCCCCTACCAGGCTTTCCACGCCGCCGACCGCCCCTTCGTGCTCGCCGTGGGCAACGACGCCCAGTGGCGCCGCTGCTGCTCGGTGCTGGGGCTGGACGAGCTGGCGGACGACCCCCGCTTCGCCGCCAACCCGGACCGGGTGGCGCACCGCGAGGCGCTGGTCTCCCGGCTGGAGCCGCGGCTGCGGGAGCGCCCCGCGGCGGAGTGGCTGGCCGGCCTGGAGGCCGCGGGCGTCCCCTGCGCCCCGGTGCAGGGAGTGCTGGAGGCGCTGCACGACCCGGCGTTCGCGGCGGGGCTGTGGGAGATGGAGAGCCCCGCCTTCGGGCGGACGCGGAGCGTTGGGTCGCCGCTGCGCTTCTCGCGCACCCCGGCCCGGGCGCGGCGCCCGCCCCCGGCCCTGGGGGAGCACGACGCCGAGGTGGAGCGCGAGGGGTGGGGCTCCGGGAGGGAGCCCGGCCCGCCGCCCGGTGTCGGCTGAGGGATCGGGGTGTTGATGCTTGCGTGCCAGGCGGCATGATGCCGGTGGCGGACGGGTCGGGACGAAACGAGACCGGGGCGCCCGTTCGGGCGCCCCGGTCTCTCGCAAACCGTGAGCGGCTCGCTCTTCAGCCCAGGCGGACGACGTTCTCCGCCGCGGGCCCCTTCTCGCCGTCCACCATGTCGAACTCCACGCGCTCGCCCTCGGCGAGCGAGCGGAAGCCCTCCGCCTTGATGGCGGAGAAGTGGACGAAGCAGTCGCGGTTCCCGTCCTCGGGCGTGATGAAGCCGAAGCCCTTGGCGTCGTTGAACCACTTCACGGTTCCGGTGGTGCGCATTGCGGTACTCCTGGTGGGTTGATGGTGTCGGAGACCGGCAAGACCCCACCAGCCGACCGACGTACCTCGCCGCGCGGCGCGCGGCCCTGCGGAACGCGCGTGTTAGAGCTGCCCCGCGCGACGGGCGTACCTGCGGTCCTTCTGCCGGCGGCGCAGCGCCGCCTTGGACTTGGCCTTGCGAGCCTCGCTGGGCTTCTCGTAGAAGCGCTTGCGGCGCATGTCCTTGTAGAGCCCGGAGCGGATCATCCGGCGGCGGAACTGCTTGAGGGCCCAGTCCAGACGGTCGTTCTCGGCAAGGATGATCTCGACCACGCGGTGCCTCCGGCGGCGTTGCGGTTGTGTGGGGGAACGAAAACGGGACCCGATCCCGGGGTCCCATTCGCCAGCCCACCCGGACCTGCGTGGTCCGGGAGAAACCAGAGATTACCTACATTCCGCGCGGTTTGTCAAGCC
>DATABU010000196.1:0-3701 GCA_036259415.1 Longimicrobiaceae bacterium | reverse complement strand
CCAGCGCACGGGTGAGGGTCGCCGCCTCGCGCGAGGTCAGCCCGGCCTGCCGGACGGCCGCGGACGCCGAGGGGCTCGCCTCGATCACGGCCAGCATCCTGTCCGGCGTGGAGCCGCCGCCGTCGCCCTCCGGCTCGGGGTCTTGCAGCCGGGCGGCGGCGAGCGTCGCCCGGTGCCACTACCGCACCCTCGGCAGGGTCAGGCGGTAGCCCCGCACCTCCGCGTTTGAGAGGGACCCCCCGGCCGGGTCGGGGTCATGCGAGGTACGTGTGGATCGAACCGCGAGGACACCCGCCCCCGGCTGGGCGCTGCGTGAGGGATGCGAGCGCGAAGCGGCGAGACCCATAGCAGTTCCGTGGGGCTCGCCTCCGTTGGGCAGCGTAGTGTGCTGCCCTACGGAGCCGCAGTCCGACCCGAGCGCCAGCGAGGGGCACGCCCAAACCCCGCGGTCACGGCAACGTCAGTCGAACATGTCCCAGGCCCGCTCCAGGTCCTGCTTGGAATAAACCCGGAACGCCGTGAGCGTGTTGGTCCGCTCGATCCCGTTCACCTGGGCGATCTCCTCGGTGACGATGGTGGCGATCCGCTCGTACTCCGGCACGCGCACGATCGCGATCAGGTCGTACTCGCCGGAGACGGAGTAGACCTCCGCCACCCCGTCGATCCCCGCGATGCGCCGGGCGAGGGCGGGGACGTCCCCGGGGACGGCGCGGATCAGCACCACGGCAGCGACCATGTCGGGATCTCCTTGCAGGTTCGTCAGCGTTGCGGGGCGGCCGCGGCCGGCTCCGCCTCCCCGGCCGGGGCGCGGTCCGGCGGCGGAGCGTCCAGCGGATCGGACGGCCGCTTCGGGAGGAGGAGCACCCCGGCCGCGAGCAGGACGGGCGACGCCGCCACCAGCAGCCACGGGGGCTCCCCCTCCGGCGTGAACAGCGCGCCGCGCAGCGAGGGCGTGGAGACGATGAGCACCGCCAGGCCGTTGTTGACGAAGTGCATCAGCATCCCCGCGAACAGCGAGCGCGTGTGCCACACCACGTACCCGATCAGCAGCCCGATCCAGGCGGTCGGGACGAAGCGGACGGCGGTCTCGAAGGAGAGGTGGAAGGCGCCGAAGACCAGCGCCGAGAGCCCCACCGCCCGCCACATGCGCATCTCCCGGCCGAGCCCCTGGAGGAGCACCCCCCGGAAGACCAGCTCCTCGCACACCGCCGGCGTGAGCGCCACCAGGAGGAGCAGCCAAATCATCCGCCCCGCGTCCCCCGCCGTCAAGAGCTTCTCCAGCGCCAGCATGAACTCGCGCGGGAAGGGGAGGAAGAAGGTCTGCACCCAGCCGATGCCCCACCCCAGCGGGAGCCCGCCCAGGATCACCAGCAGCCCCGCCGCCAGGCCGCGCGCGGAGGGGGCGCGCAGGGCGAGCGTGCGGCGCGCGTCGTACGGCCCCAGCGCCGCGAAGGCCACCGCGGGGAGCGCCAGGAGGAGCCACTCCGAGACGAGCAGCCCCCGCTCCAGCAGCTTCGCCTGCAGCGCCCCGCCCAGGTAGAAGTACAGCAGCCCCACGCCGGCCACGAACGCCAGCGACTCGGCCGGGAGCGGGATCCCCCGCCCCGCCGCGCGCCAGGCGCGGACCCGCTCCGCCATCCCCGCCGTGGAGGCGGTGCCGGAGCCGGTGCCGAAGAGCACCTCCTCGCGCCCGAAGTTGCGGGCCGCGAAGCGCAGCGCCAGCAGCGCGTACACCGCCGTGGAGGCCAGCGCCAGCGCCGAGGGGAGGAGCGGGGCGTCGCCCTGGAGCAGCCCCCGGAAGAGGAAGGCGACCCCCGCCACCGGGACCACCGCCACCGCCGGGGTGAAGGAGATCCCCGGGACGGTGGCGAGCACCGCCGGGAGGAAGCTGACGATGTAGACCGGGGTGAGCGCGTTCTGCGCCTCCTTGAACGACTGCGAACGCACCGCGATCCCCAGGAAGAGCGCGGAGAAGAGCACCGCCAGCGGGAAGAGCATCGCCAGGATCACCAGCACGGCGCTCGCGGGGATGGAGAACTCGCCCATCCCCGCCGCCTGGAGGCTGAACACCCCCGACTGGAAAGTCAGCAGCATGCTCCCCAGGTTCAGCGCCGCCGCCGAGAAGCCGATGATAGCCACCGCCGCGAACTTGCCGGCCACGATCTCGCGCGCGGGGACCGGCGCGGTCAGCAGCGTCTCCAGGGTGCCGCGCTCCTTCTCGCCCGCGGCCAGGTCGATGGCGGGGTAGAAGGCCCCCAGCACCGTCATCAGGATGAGCACCAGGGGGAGGATGCGCCCCAGCGTGTAGCCGCCCACCTGCCGCGCCGTCGCCACCGAGCTGTCCGCCACCGCCAGCGGGCGGGCGAACGAAGCCGGGAGCCCCCGCGCGGCCAGCCGCCGCGCCAGCACCGTGTCGCTCCAGGCGTCCAGCCGGTCGCCGACCAGGTCGCGCGCGTACTGCGAGCGGTCGCTGGAGCCGTCGTAGAGGACCAGCGCGGCGCCGGTGCCGCCCTCCGGCGCGGGGGCCAGCACCACCGCCGCCTCCGCCTCCCCCGCCCCGACGGCCCGCTCCGCGGGGACCGAGGCCGCCACCACCCGCAGCGCCGTGTCGCGCGCCAGGAAGGCCGCCGCCTCGGGGCTCCCCGACACCACCACCCGCACCGGCTCCGACTCCAGGCTCTTCTGCCCGAACAGCGCCAGCTGCTGCATGAGCACGAAGAGCACCGGGTACAGGAAGATCGGGAAGACCACCATCATCATCAGCGTGCGCCGGTCGCGGAGCGTCTCCCGCAGCTCCTTGCCCAGCACGCTCCGCACGACCCTCCAGTTCATGCCGCCTCCACGATGCGCAGGAACGCCCGGGCCAGGTTCCGCTCCCCGGTGCGCGACACCAGCTCCTCGGCCGTCCCCTCCGCCACCAGCCGCCCCCCCGCGATGATCCCCACGCGGTCGGCGAGCAGCTCCACCTCCGCCATCTGGTGCGTGGAGAAGAGCACCGCCCGGCCGCGCGCGCGGGCGCCGTCGATGAAGCGGTAGATGGCCTCGCCGCTCAGCACGTCCAGCCCCAGAGTGGGCTCGTCCAGCACCAGCGCGGGCGGGTCGTGGACCACCGCGCGGGCGATGGAGACCCGCTGCCGCTGGCCGGTGGAGAGCTTGCCGCAGAGCCGGTCCGCGAACGGGCCGATCCCGAAGGTCTCCACCGCCTCGTCCACCCGCGCGGCCGCGTCGCCGCCCTCCAGGCCGTGCAGCCCGGCGAAGTAGGCCAGCAGCTCGCGCGCGGTCAGCCGCTCGTACAGCCCCATGGAGGCGGCCAGGAAGCCCAGGCGGCGGCGCACCTCCAGCGGCTCCCGCACGGCGTCGTGCCCGTCGATGGAAGCGGTGCCGGAGGTGGGGCGCAGCAGCGTCGCCAGGCAGCGGAGGGCGGTGGTCTTCCCCGCCCCGTTGGCGCCCAGCAGGGCGTACACCTCGCCCGCGGCCACCGACAGCGACAACCCGCGCACCGCCTGGAAGTCGCCGTACGCCTTGCACAGCTGGTCGATGCGGATCATGCCGCCGGCGCGCGGGAAGAGCGGGAGCACGGCGCCGCCGCGCTCCCGGAGAGAGGGGTCGGACTCATACGAAGAGGGTGCATCGAACCGCGAGCACGCCCTTCCGCGGCCAGGGGCCTGCGTGAGGGATGCGAGCCCGCAGGGGCGAGACCC
>DATABU010000195.1:0-1920 GCA_036259415.1 Longimicrobiaceae bacterium | reverse complement strand
GACCTACCGGCCGCTGACCCGCGAGGACGTCTTCGGCGGATCGGGGAGCCCCATCGGCCGGGCGATCCCCGACCTGCGGCTCTACGTCCTCGACCCGGCGCGGCGGCCGGTCCCGATCGGCGTCCCGGGCGAGCTGTACGTGGGCGGCGCGGGGGTGGCGCGCGGGTACCTGAACCGCCCCGAGCTTACGGCACAGCGCTTCGTCGAGAACCCGTTCGGCGAGGGCCGGCTGTATCGCACCGGCGACCGCGTCCGCTGGCTGGCGGACGGGACGCTGGAGTACCTGGGCCGCCTGGACGAGCAGGTGAAGATCCGCGGGTTCCGCATCGAGCTGGGCGAGATCGAGGCGCGGCTGGCCGAGCACCCGGGGGTGCGCGAGGCCGTCGTCCTGGCGCGCGAGGACGTCCCGGGGGACCGGCGGCTGGTGGCGTACGTGGTGGGCGAGGTGGAGGCGGACGCGCTGCGGGCCCACGTGCGCCAGGGCCTGCCGGAGTACATGGTGCCGAGCGCGTTCGTGGTGCTGGACCGGCTCCCGCTGACCGCGAACGGAAAGGTGGACCGCAGGGCGCTCCCGGCGCCGGAGCTCGCGTCGGCGGAGGAGCGGTACGTGGCTCCTCGGACGCCGACCGAGGAGGTGCTGGCGGGGATCTGGGCGGAGGTGCTGGGCATCGAGCGCGTGGGCGTGGAGGAGAGCTTCTTCGACCTGGGCGGGCACTCGCTCCTGGCCACCCGGGTGGTGTCGCGCGTCCGCGAGCTGTTCAGCGTGGAGCTGCCGCTGCGGGCGCTCTTCGAGGGGCCCACGGTCGCGGAGATGGCCCGCGTCCTGGCGGAAGGGGGGGCGGGGGCCCTGGCGGGACCGGTGCCCGTGCCGGCGCCCGGCCCCGAGGCCAGCCCGCACCACCTGCTCGCGGTGATCGACGAGCTGTCGGAAGAAGAGCTGGATCGCCTCCTGGGCGCGCAACCCTGAAGAACCGGAATCGGAATGACCGTCCCCCCCCAGTCTGCCGGCACGCTCTCGCGCAGCGAGAAGCAGGAGCTGCTGCGGAAGATCCTCCTCGAGAAGGTCGGCCGGACGCGGACCGCGCCCACCTCGTTCGCGCAGGAGCGGCTCTGGTTCATCGACCGGCTGGAGCCGGGAAGCGCCGTCTACAACATCTCCGTGGCATGGCGCCTGGCGGGTGCGCTGGACGAGGCGGCGCTGGAGCGGAGCTTGAGCGAGATCGTCCGGCGCCACGAGGCGCTGCGCACCACCTTCGGAGAGGTGGACGGCTCGCCGGTGCAGGTGATCGCGCCCTTCGGCGCCTTCTCCCTCCCGGTGGAGGACCTGTCGGGGCTCGGCGAGGCGGATCGCGAGGCGGCGGTCGGGCGCCGCGCCGGCGAGGAGGCGCGGCGGGCGTTCGACCTCTCGGCGGGGCCGCTCTTCCGTGCGGCGCTGCTGCGGCTGGGCGCCGAGGAGCACGTGCTGCTGCTCACGGTGCACCACATCGTCGGCGACGGGTCGAGCATGGGGGTGCTCTACCGGGAGCTGTTGGCGCTGTACGAGGCGTACCGCGAGGGACGGGCGTCGCCGCTGCCGGAGCTGGCGGTCCAGTACGCCGACTATGCGCTCTGGCAGCGCGAGCACCTTCGGGACGCTGTCCTGGAGGGGAAGCTGGCGTACTGGCGGGAGCGCCTGGCGGGCGCGCCGGAGCTGCTGGAACTGCCCACCGACCATCCGCGCCCGCCGGTGCAGACGTACCGCGGGGCGCACGAGCGGATCGAGGTGCCCCTCGAGGGGGTGGAGCGGCTGCAGGCGCTGGGGCGGTGCAAGGGCGCGACGCTGTACATGGTGCTGCTGGGCGCGTTCCAGGTGCTGCTGTCGAAGTACAGCGGGAGCGAGGACGTCGTCGTGGGCAGCCCGGTCGCGGGGCGGACGCGGAA
>DATABU010000194.1:0-1634 GCA_036259415.1 Longimicrobiaceae bacterium | reverse complement strand
CCTCGCACGAGGCAGCGGCCCCGGCGGGCGCGCCCGAGCAGGTCGCGGCCGCCGCGGTGCGGCGCTGCGGGCGCCGCGCCGCGCAGGCCAGGCAGGCGTGCTACGACGAGGCGCTACAGGGCGTGCTGCGGGCGCAGGGGGTGCGCCCGGCCATGGAGGCGCTGAACGCGGTGGTGGCGCGCGACCGGAACGTGGCGCGCGACGCGCACGTGTACGCGCATGGCATCGGGATCGCCGCCTTCGCCGGCGCCGAAAGGGTGGGTGAGACCTTTGCGACCTGCACGCCGGAGCACCAGTCCGGGTGCTACCACGGGGTCGTGCAGGCGTACTTCGTGGACGCCCGCCGCGCCGGGGGCGAGCTCACTACCGACGTGGTCAATGCGCTATGCCGCGACTGGCGCCCCGGGGAGGGCGCCTCCGGCGACCGGTGGCTCCAGTTCCAGTGCGCCCACGGGATGGGGCACGGGCTGGTGATGTTCGAGGGGCACGACCTGCCGAAGGCGCTCCGGGGGTGCGACCTGCTGCGCTCCGACTTCGAGCGGGAGACCTGCTACCAGGGCGCGTTCATGGAGAACATCGTGAACGCCATCATGCCGCACCACCCGGCCGGCACGCTGGCTCACGGGGAGCACGGCGCCGCCGCGGGGCACGACGCGCACGGCGGCCACGGCGCTGCCCCGGCGTCCGCGTACCGGGCGCTCGACCCGGACGACCTGCTGTACCCGTGCTCCACCCTGGCCGAGCGCTACTGGAGCGGCTGCTACTCCATGCAGACTTCGGCCATGCTCCACCACACCGGCGGCGACGTGGAGCGCGTGGCGCGGGAGTGCGAGAGGGTGCCGGAGCGGATGCGCACCACCTGCTTCCTCAGCCTGGGGCGCGACATCAGCGGGATGACCACGCAGGACCGGGCCGGCTCGCGCGAGATGTGCGCCAGGGTCGCCGGCGCGGCGGACCGCGCCTGGTGCCACGTGGGCGTCGCCACCAACATGCTGAACGTCACCGCCCGCGCCGCGGACGGGCTCGACTACTGCCGGGAGCTGCCGCCGGGCGAGAACAAGGCGCACTGCTACGAGCTCGTGGGCGGCCAGCTGCTGGTGCTCGCCGGCAGCGACCCGGCGCGGGAGGAGGCGTGCCGCGCCGCGGAGCCCGAGTTCGTGGACGCCTGCCGCCGCGGGGCCAGGCTGACGGCCGCGACCCGGTAGGAAGGCGGCAGGCACGGAGCACGTAGGACGTGGCGGAGCCCTCCCCGAGCCGGGAGGGCTCCGGCGTCGCGGCATGCTTGAGATGTCTAATGCGGTTAGTTAAGTTATGCCTAACACAGTTAGTCTACCCCTTTCGAGGAGCAACCAGGGGCGATGGCGCGCAAGCTGGGACTCTCCGCCGGGGACGTGGTGGACGCGGCGGCGGATATCGCGGACACGGAGACGATGGGCGCGGTGACGCTCGCCTCGGTGGCGGGGCGGCTGGGGGTGCGCTCCCCCTCGCTCTACGCGCACGTGGACGGGCTGGACGGGCTGCGGCGGCTGCTGGCCCTCCGCGCGGCGGCGGCCATGGGCGAGGCGCTGCGGGGCGCGGCGGAGGGGCGGACGGGGCTCGTCGCGCTGCGGGAGATCGCCGTCGCCTACCGCCGC
>DATABU010000193.1:0-1659 GCA_036259415.1 Longimicrobiaceae bacterium | reverse complement strand
GGGAGCCGCGGTAGGTCGGCGGCCCCCCCCCGCCGGGGCGCTCCCCGGCGCACCCCCCCGCCGCGGCCGCCCCGGCGACGAGCCAGGTCCAGCCCAGGCGTCGGATCGTTCCCCGCATCGGGCCTCCTCCGGGCGAGAGTTCCGGATTACCTCCCCGGCTCCGCGAGGGAGCTCCGCAGCCGGGGCCCCACCTCCGCGCGCGAGCGCACGCCGAGCTTCGCCATGATGCGCTCCGTGTGGTGCCGGGCCGTGTGGGGGCTGATGAAGAGCGCCGCCGCGATCGCCGCGTTGGAGCGGCCCTCGGCGAGGAGCCGGACCACGTCCACCTCCTTGCGGGTGAGCCCCAGCTCCTTGCGGAGGACGTGGTCGGGGACGGTCACCCTGTCGAGGGGCTGCACCGTCATCAGCACCAGCCGCCCGAGGCCGTAGCGGTCCAGCTCGACGCACCACCCCCAGAGCAGGCAGACGCCCGTGGCGGTGGGGAAGCGCGTCATCGGCGGCGGCGCCTCGCCGTGGGCGCCGTCCCCCGCCCCGGGTCCGGACTCGGCGATCGACCGGGCGACGGTCCGGAGCGCCGCCTCCAGGTGCCGTCCCCCGGGCATGCGGCGGAGGAGCTCGACCAGCCAGCGGTTCAGCCGGACCACGTCCCCCCGCGGGGTGAGCAGCGCCTGGTGCTGCGGCAGGAGGTCCAGCGTCTCGAAGAGGGTGGCGGGGGGCTGGGCAGTCTCGCCCGGGTCTGGGGAGTGGCGGTAGGCTCGCTTGGGCATGGCGGTGCGCGCTCGCGGAGGGGTCGCCGGGCTTGTGACAGCCACTCGAACGCGCTTACAATGCGGCAGGAGCCTCAACCTCCCCACCGCGTTTCCCTCAACCTCGCCGTAAACCAGTGCGGTTCATCGTCGTCACCCTGGGGGGAGCACAGGTCGAGGGGCCGTCGGGACCGCTCTCCGGCCGCGCCGCCCACCGGCGCCGCATCGCGCTCCTGGCCCTGCTGGCCGCCCCTCCCGCCGGGTCGCTGACCCGCGAGAAGGTGATCGGCTGGCTCTGGCCGGAGTGCGACGGGGAGCGGGCGCGGCACCGCCTCTCCGTCTCGCTCAGCGCCATCCGGAAGGAGATGGGCGAGGACGCCTTCGTCACCGCGGGGGACGAGCTGTCGCTCAACCCCGCGGTGGTCCGCAGCGACGTCGCGGAGTTCGAGGCGGCGCTCCGCGGCGGGGACGCGCGCCGGGCGGTGGAGCTGTACCGCGGCCCTTTCCTGGACGGGTTCTACGTCGCCGACGCGCAGCCCTTCGAACAGTGGGTGGAGCGGGAGCGCGACCGGCTCGCGCGGGCCTACGCGGACGCCCTGGAGGGACTCGCGGAGGAGGCCGGGCGCGCCGGGGACGCGGAGGAGGAGGTGCGCTGGCGCCGGCTGGCGGCGGCGCACGACCCCTGGAGCCCGCGCGTGGCGCTCCGGCTCATGGATGCGCTGGACGCCGCGGGCGACCGGGTCGCAGCGATCCGCCACGCGGCGGCGCACGCCGCGGCGCTGCGGGAGGAGCTGGGCATCGGCCCCGACGCGGAGGTGGAGGCGCTGGCGTCGCGCCTGCGGGGCCCCTCCACCCCGGAGCCTGCCGCCCCGGAGGCCGCCGGGAGGGAGGCGCCGGCTCCCTCCTCCGCGCC
>DATABU010000192.1:0-6836 GCA_036259415.1 Longimicrobiaceae bacterium | reverse complement strand
GACGGGTCCGCGCCCCACCCGCACGCGGTACGTCTTCGGCACCTCGTACCGCGGGTGGGTGAGCGCGTTCGCCAGCTCGCCGTCGTTGGTGAGGAGGATGAGGCCCGTCGACTCGGCGTCGAGCCGGCCGACCGGGTAGAGCCGCGCCTGCGAGTCCACGAGGTCGACCACCGTCCGCCGCCCGTGCGTGTCGCGCGCGGTCGAAGCCTACTCCTCCGCGTCTCCCAGCGCTCGCTCCATCTCCTCCAGCTGCTCCTCCACGCGCCGCAGGTCCGCGCGGGCCTTGCGGATGGAGGCGGCGTCGCGCACCAGCTCCGGGGGGAGGGTGAGCTTCACCTGGAAGGCGCCCGTCCTGGTGGTCCCGGCGGTGAAGCGCTTCCGGGCGGGGCGTCCCGGCTTCTTCTTCGGGGCCAGGTCGCGCAGCGCCACCCGCACCATCCGCTCGGTGGGCCGCTCCCGCGTGAACAGCTCGATGGCCGCGGCGCGGTCCGCCGGGTCCAGGCGGCGCCCCGCCTCCTGGAGCCACTGCACCAGGGCGTAGAGCGGGCGCAGCGGCGCCTCCGGCCACGCCTCGCGCAGTCCGGCGCGCTCCCCGGCGGTGAGGCCGCCCACCACGAAGAGGAAGCGCTGCACCACGCGCTCCTCCGTCCCGGTCAGCTCCGCCAGGCGGGTGGCCGGGATCGGCTCGCCGCGGCCGGCGGTGGCGATCAGGTGGAACTGCTCCGCGGTCTCCAGCGGCAGGAGGCTGCGGCGGACGTTGTTCTCCAGCACCTGCGCGATGCGCAGGCGCTGCTCCCCCTCGGCGCTGCGGTCGGCCGGGGGGCCCATCAGCACCGGCACCTGCCGGAGCTCCTCGTGCCCCTCCTCCACCAGCTCCCCCAGCGCGCGGAAGCGGCGCTCCCCGTGCTTGATGGTGAAGCCGACCCCGTCGCGGTAGTAGATGTGGATGGGGTTCTCCAGCCCGCCGAGCGCCACGATCGCGCGCTTCAGCTCGTCCAGCCCCTCCCGGTCGAACGCCTTGCGCGGCTGGTCCGGGTCGGGGTGGATCTGCTCGATGGGGAGCGTCGCGTTCCCGGTGCGCGCGCCGCTCAGCAGCTGCTCCGTCTCCCGCTTCGCCGCCACGGCCGGCGCCGCGGTGCGGGACAGGTTCTGCTTCGCCTTCTCGCGCAGCGCCGCCGCGTTGAACTTCGCCATCAGACCGCGGCCTCCAGCCGGCCGATCGCCTGCATCCACTCCTCCAGGAGCGCCGTGTAGTCGCGGACCGCCTCGCGGTCGCCCATGTTGCGCACGCTCACCCGGAACGAGCTCGCCCGCTGGATCGCCTTCAGCGTCCGGATGCGCGCGGCGTACACCGGATAGTAGGGGAGCACCTCCACCAGCGTCTCCGCGGCGATCTGGGCATCCACGTCGCCCCGGGGGCCCGCGGTGGAGATGACGATCCCGTCCACCTGGAGCCGGGGGTTCGCCCCGCGGCGGATCTCCTCCACCATCTCGAAGAAGTCCATGGTGCTCTCGATGGAGTTGCCGCCCGGCTGGAGCGGGACCAGCACGCCCTCGCTGGCGACCAGCGAGGAGCGGATCAGCCGCCCCGTGCGCGAGCCGGGGAGGTCGATGAAGACGTAGTCGTAGTCCGCCGCCAACAGCGCCAGGTTGTCCTTGAGGTCGAACTCCTTCCCCCGGACGCCGTCCGCCGCCTCCAGCCCGTCCGCGTGCGCGGGGACCAGGTCCACCGGCTCGTTCTCCGCGCGCCGGACCGCCGCGCGCAGCCGCTCCAGGTGCGCCTCCCGGTCGCCGTTGCGGGGCACCGGCTGGAAGAGCACCGCGCTGCTCTGCTCGGCCGAGGGGGCCTCCACGCCCAGCCAGCGGCTGGCCGTGCGGAGCGGCTCCAGGTCCACGAACAGGACGCGCTGCGGCGGCAGCTCCCCGGACCCGTGGGCGAGCATGCAGGCCAGGTTCACCGCGTTGGTGGTCTTCCCGGAGCCGCCCTTGAGGTTGCCGATGGTGGTGACGCGGGCGTGGCGCGGCGGGGTGGTTTGGCTCATCGTGTACAGCGAGAAGGGTGCGGAGCAGGTGCCCGGTCGGGCGCACAACGATATTCCGGGAGATGCGTCGTGGGCAACCCCACCCCCGCGCGACGTGTGCGCCGACTCACGGTCGCGAACGCCGTAACGCGCTGGCAGGCGGTGTGTTGCGCACCCCGCGATTTCGTCGTCCTCCGTGCCGCGCCGCCCATGCGTGTGTCACCGGCGCGCCCGCCCCGCCGGCCCGCACCGCCCGTGGGCTTGCGGCCGGGCCTATACTACTGGCAGGCGACTTGCCCGCACCGGCCGCCGGCCCATCCTCACCCGGCCGCTGGATGCCCGCCACCCTCTCCCAGTCCTGGGAGAGGGGTTGGAAAGGCCGAGCCCACTCCAAAGCCTGCGTGAGGGATGCGAGCGCGAAGCGGCGAGACCCGCCGGCACCGCAGTTCAGAGACACTGCGCGGGGCTCGCCTCCGTTGGGCAGCGTCGTTTGCTGCCCTACGGAGCCGCAGCCCGACCCGAGCGCCAGCGACGGGCACGCCCAAACCCGCAGTCGAACGCAGATGAGCACGCGACCAGACCACGACGAAGGCCCGCTCGACGAGCTGCTGCGGCAGGCCGCCGCCCTCGGCGAGGAGGGGCGCTGGGACGAGGCCCGCGACCAGCTCCTCGACGGCCTGGAGGAGCACCCGGACGACCCGGCGGTCCTCTGCTGGCTCGGCGTGGCCTCGCGCGAGCTGGGAAGCGACGGCGAGGCGTACGAGTTCTTCCGTCGCACCCTGGCGGCCGGGCCGAGCGACCCGTTCCTGCTCGCCACCGCCGGGAACGGGGTCGCGCTCTACGACGACCCCGATGCGGAGAGCGCGCTCCGGCTGGCGGCGCTCAGCGCCCCCGACCTCCCCTTCGCGCGGGTCTCCTACGGCGCCTACCTGGCCCGCGAGGGAATGTGGGAGGACGCCTTCCGCGAGCTGGAGGCCGCGCGCGGCCTGGCGGAGGAGGAGCCCGGCGTCCGCGCCGAGCTGGCCATCGCCTACCTGCTGGCCGGACGCCGCGACGACGGGATCGCCGAGCTGGAGGAGGCGCTCGCCCTGGACGCCGACGACGCCTGGCTGCGGGGGCTGTTCGGGATGGCGCTGCTGGAGGCGGGGCGCAGCGAGGAGGCGGCCGAGGCGCTGCACCGCTCCGCCGCGGAGCGCCCCGCCGACATGGAGGCGCAGCTTCTCTCCGCGCTCGCATCCGCCGCCGAGGGGTGGGAGGACGAGGCGTGGAACGCCCTCGCCCGCGCCGAGCTCTCCGCCGAGGAGCTGGACGCCGCGCTCCTCCAGGAGGTGGAGGAGACCATCGGCGCGGGCCCGGACGAGGCGCGGGAGCTCCTCGCCGCGGAGCTCGCCCCCACGGTGCTCCGCGAGCGCCTCCTCCAGCGCCCCTGACCGACACGCCATGCTCAAGCGCACCCTGCGGGTCCTCGGGATCGCCGCGCTCGCCGCGCTCACCGGCTGGGCGGCGGTGCTGGCCGCCATCGTCCTCTTCGGGCGGGTGGACGAGGCGCGCCCCTCCGGCGCCATCGTGGTGCTCGGCGCAGCGCAGTACGACGGGCGACCGTCCCCCGTGCTGAAGGCGCGGCTGGACCACGCGCTGGAGCTGTACCGCGCCGGCGTAGCCGACACCCTGATCATGACGGGCGGCACGGGCCCCGGCGACACGGTGAGCGAGGCCACCGTGGCGAAGCGCTACGCGGCCCGGCACGGCGTCCCCGCCGGGGCGGTGCTGGTGGAGGAGCGGGGGATGAGCTCGCTGGAGTCCATGCGCACCGTGGGTGCGCTGATGCGGCGCCACGGGATCCGCTCCGCGGTGCTGGTGAGCGACCCCTTCCACATGCTCCGCCTGCGCCTCCTGGCGTACCGGGTGGGGATCGAGGCCCGCAGCTCGCCCACGCGCACCAGCCCCATCTCCGGCAGCCCCCAGGAGGAGCGCGTCCACGTGCTCCGGGAGAGCCTCAGCCTCCCCTTCGCCCTGGTGGAGCGCGACCCGTAGCCGCCCCGGGGTCCGGCCCTTGCGGGGCCCGACCCGCCCATCACCGTAACGCACTCTACATCCGGTCCGGTCCGATGCAGATACCCATCGAGCGCTACACCCTCGCCAACGGGCTGCGGGTGGTCCTCTCCGAGGACCACGCCAACCCGGTGGTGGCGGTCAACCTCTGGTACAACGTGGGGAGCCGCGACGAGCGCCCCGGGAAGACGGGGTTCGCGCACCTCTTCGAGCACCTGATGTTCCAGGGGTCGCAGAACGTCCCCGACACGCAGCACGTGGCGCACGTGGAGCGCGCGGGCGGCTCCGTGAACGGCTCCACCTGGCTCGACCGGACCAACTACTTCGAGACGGTCCCGGCCAACCGCCTGGAGCTGGCCCTCTGGCTGGAGTCCGACCGGATGGGCTTCTTCCTCCCCGCCATCACCCAGGAGAAGCTGGACAACCAGCGCGCCGTGGTGAAGAACGAGCGGCGCCAGCGGGTGGACAACGCTCCCTACGGCGACTGGGACGAGCGGCTGCAGGCCATGGTCTTCCCCCCCGACCACCCGTACCACCACTCGGTGATCGGGAGCATGGAGGACCTGGACCGGGCCACCCTGGACGACGTGCGCGAGTTCTTCCGCACCTACTACGCGCCCAACAACGCGGTCCTCACCATCTGCGGCGACTTCGAACCCGCCGAGGCGCGGCGGCTGGTGGAGACGTACTTCGGCCCCATCCCCCGCGGCCCCTCGGTGCCCCCGCTCCCCGGGCGACCGGAGGTCCCGCACCGCATCGGGATGGAGGTGCGCGACCGGGTGGAGGGCGACGTGGCGCTCCCGCGGCTGTACCTGGGCTTCCGCATCCCGCCCTACGGGACCCCCTCGTTCTACGCCGCCGACGTGCTCGCGGGCGTGCTCGCCACCGGCAAGTCGTCGCGGCTGTACCGGGCGCTGGTGCGCGAGTCGCGCATCGCCAAGGACGTGAGTTCGTACGCCTTCCCGGTGGTCACCGGCGCGGCCATGCTGGTCGTCACCGCCACCGGCACCGCGTCGGCCGGCGTGGAGGCGCTGGAAGCGGCCGTGCTCGCGGAGCTGGAGGCGCTGCAGGCGGCGCCCGACCTCCCCGCCGAAGTGGAGCGCGCGGTCACCGGGCTGGAGGCGCGGCACCTGATCGGGATCCAGCAGGTGGGCGAGCGGGCCAACGACATCTCCATGTACACCACACACTTCGACGATCCCGGGCGGATCAACGCCGAGCTGGACCACTACCGCGCCGTCACCGCCGACGACGTGCGCCGCTTCGCCCTGGAGTTCCTGCGCGCCGACAACCGCGCCGTGCTCGCCTACGCGCCGCGCGCCCGGGCGGAGGCCGCGTGAGCCCGCCCGCGACCGGGGCGCCGGACCGGAGCCGGCCCCCCGCGCCGGGGCCGCTGCGCCCCTACCACTTCCCCCCGACGCACCGCCGCGAGCTCTCCAACGGGCTGCAGGTGCTGGTCGCGGAGGTCCGCGAGTTCCCGGTGGTCTCGCTGGGGATGTCTCTCCCGGCCAGCGGGATGGACGAGGCGCCCGAGCGGGCCGGCGTCGCCACCCTGACCGCTGACCTGCTGGACGCGGGCGCCGCGGGGCGGAGCGCGCTGGAGGTCGCGGCGGAGCTGGAGGGGCTGGGCGTGCTGGAGGACACCGGCGCCTCGTGGGACGCCACCTACGTGGGGTTCACCTCGCTCCGCACGCGCGTGGAGCCCGCCTCGCGCATCCTCGCCGACCTGGTGCGCCGCCCCGACTTCCCGCAGGGGGAGCTGGACCGCCTCCGCGGGCAGCGGCTGGCGGCCATCGCCCAGCGCCGCGCCGACCCCTCCCTCCTGGCGAACGAGGCCGCCCTCCGCTTCATCTTCGCCGAGGGGACGCCGTACGCCCGGCCGCTCTCCGGGACCACGCGCTCGCTGGAGGCGCTCACCCGCGAGGACGTGCGGCAGTTCCACGCCCTCCGCTACCTCCCCGCAGGCGCGACGCTGCTCGCGGCCGGCGACCTGTCCGCAGACGAGGCGGTGGAGATCGCGGAGGCGTGCTTCGGCGACTGGGCCGGCGCGCCCGAGCCCTCGCCCGCGGCGGAGGTCCGCGCGCGGGAGGACGCCCCGGGGGTGGTGCTGGTGGACCGCCCCGGCTCGGTGCAGGCCGAGGTGCGGGTGGGGCAGGTGGGGGTCGCGCGCACCGACCCCGACTTCTTCCCGCTGCTGGTGATGAACCAGATCCTCGGCGGGTCCTTCTCCTCGCGGCTGAACCTGAGCCTGCGCGAGCGCCACGGGTACACCTACGGGCTGCACTCGTCCTTCACCATGCGGCGCTTGCCGGGCCCGTTCCTAGTCAGCACCGCGGTGCAGTCGGAGGCCACAGCGGCGTCGCTGCGCGAGATCTTCCACGAGGTGCGGGCGATCCGCGAGGCGCCGGTCACCGACGAGGAGCTGGACGACGTGCGCAGCTACCTGGCGGGGGTCTTCCCCCTGCGGCTGGAGACCACGGTGGGGATCGCCTCGCGGCTCTCCTCCATCGCCGTGTACGGGCTCCCGGACGACTACTTCGACCACTACCGGGAGCGCATCCTGGCGGTCACGCGGGACGACGTGCTGCGCGTCGCCCGCGAGCACCTGGACCCGGAGCGGATGGTGGCGGTGGTCGCCGGGGATGCCGCGCAGCTGCGGGGCCCGCTGGAGGAGCTCGGGGAGGTGCGGGTGCTCCAGCCGGGGGAGCTGGAGGTCTGAAGGCGCCGCCGACGGCGGACGAGCGCCCCGCCCCGCGGCGGGGC
>DATABU010000191.1:0-3215 GCA_036259415.1 Longimicrobiaceae bacterium | reverse complement strand
GGCCTCGCTCCAGCTGGAGGAGGCCCGCGGGCGGGGCTGGTACTGTGGTAGGGGCTCGCCGGGACCATGGCCGCATCCTCTCGCGGTGAACCGACGCAGGCGCCCCGCTGCGAACGAGGCGCCGGAGTGAAGATATCGATTTCCGCGGTGTCGGTCAATTCGGCGGGACGCCGATTCGTCAGAACATGTCCGGCTTGACGTCCCGCCGCCCGTGGAGAACGCGCACGACCTCCACGGGGTCGCGCCGCGCGGACGGAGCGGTCACATACCGTCTCAGAGCTCTTCGTCCCGCTCCAGTGCTCTCAGGATCGACGCGAACGCCTCCTCGCCGTCGATGCCCTCCCCGCGGTCCAGCTCGGCGAGACCCTCGTCGATGTCGCGTCGCAGCGCGGCGAGCCGGGCCTCCCGGTCCTCTTCGACGCGCCGCAGCAGGCGCACGCTCTCGCGCACCACCTCGCTCGCCGAGCGGTAGCTGCCGGACTCCACCCTGTCGTTGATGTACCGCTCCGGCTCAGGCGTCAGCGAAACGTTCATCGGCTTCTCCCGGTTCCCTCGATTCGCGCTGCTCGAGCTTTACGTCGAGAGTCCAGCGATGTGAAAGCCTGTTACGAGACCCCGGGTCCACGCTCCCGTTCCGGTGCGGCACCGTCACAGCAGCGACACCGGATCGCGGTCCAAGGCGACGCGCAGGTCCAGTTTGCCGCGGGGTACGCCGAAGCGCTCGTAGAAGAAGCGGGCCACCTCGCCCAGCCGGCGCGGGCTCTCGGAGCGGAGGAGGAGGTGCCAGCGCCAGCGGCCGCGGATGCGGTCGATGGGGCACGGCGCGGGTCCGACGATGGAGACGCCCTCCACCTTCCGCTCGCGGAGCAGCCCGTCGAGCCACGCCGCGGCGCGCACGGCGGCCTCCTGGGTGCCGGTCTCCTCCAGCCCGCTCACCACGACGTTCACCAGGCGGCAGTGCGGCGGGTACCGCGGCTCCACCCGCGATTCGAGCTCCCGCGCGGCGAAGCCGGTGAAGTCGTGCTCCAGGGCACGGGTGATGGCGTAGTGCTCGGGGAGCGCAGTCTGCACGAACACCTCCCCGCCCTTCGGGCCGCGGCCGGCGCGCCCCGCAACCTGGGTGATGAGCTGGAAGGTGCGCTCGGTGGCGCGGAAGTCCGGGAGGTTGATCCCCACGTCGGCGTTGATGACGCCCACCAGCGTCACGTTGGGGAAGTCCAGCCCCTTGGCGATCATCTGGGTACCCAGGAGGACGTCCACCTCGCCGCGCTCCACCCTGCCCAGGATCTCGTGGTGCGCCCACTTCCCCGAGGTGGTGTCCACGTCCATCCGCGCCACCCGCGCGCTGGGGAACTCCTCCCCGACGGCCCGCTCCACCTGCTCGGTGCCCACCCCGCGGAAGCTCAGGTCCGCCGAGCCGCAGGCGGAGCAGCGCGAGGGCGCCTCCTCCTCGTGCAGGCAGTAGTGGCAGGTGAGCCGCTGCCGCCGCCGGTGGTAGGTCAGCGAGACGTTGCACTCCGGGCAGTGCCACACCTGTCCGCACTCGCGGCACTGCACGAAGGTGGCGTACCCGCGGCGGTTCAGCAGCAGGATGGTCTGCTCGCCGCGGCGGAGGCGCTCGCGCACCGCGTCGGCCAGCGCGTCGGCGATGATGACGGGGGCCTTCTCCTGGAGGGGGCCGCTGGAGGCGCGCTGCCGCTTCCGCTCCACGCGCAGGTCCACCACGCGGATGGGCGGCATGGGCCGGCCGCCCACCCGGTCCGGGAGCTCCAGCAGGTGGAACTTCCCCGCCTGCGCGGCGGCCCAGCTCTCCAGCGAGGGAGTGGCGGAGCCCAGCACGCACACCGCCCCCTCGGCCTGGGCGCGGACCACCGCCACCTCGCGGGCGTGGTAACGCGGCGCCTCGCCCTGCTTGTAGGAGCCCTCGTGCTCCTCGTCAACCACGATTGCGCCAAGGTCGTCCAGCGGCGCGAACACCGCCGAGCGCGCCCCCACCACGATGCGCTTCTCGCCGGCGCGGAGCGAGCGCCACTCGTCGTAGCGCTCGCCGTCGGAGAGCGCGGAGTGGAGCACCGCCACCCGGTCGCCGAACACGGCCTTGAAGCGCCCCACCGTCTGCGGGGTGAGCGCGATCTCGGGGACCAGCACGATGGCGGTGCGCCCCTGCCGCTCCACCACCTCGCGCAGCAGCTCGATGTAGACCAGCGTCTTCCCCGAGCCCGTGACGCCGCGCAGCAGGAAGGTCCCCGGCTCCGCGGTCCGGCTGGCCGCGACGAGCGCGCCGATGGCCGCCGCCTGGTGCTCCGTGGGGCTAAAGTCGGGCGCCTCGGGGGCCACGATGTCGGCGTAGGGGTCGCGCGAGAACTCCTCCTCCTCGATGACGCCGACGCCCTTCTCCACCAGCGCGTTGACGACGGGGTACGAGAAGCCCAGCTGCCCCGCCAGCTGCGGGACCTCGGCCTTCCCGCCCATGGACTCCACCAGCTCGAAGCACTCCCGCTGCCGCTTCGCCCGCCCGAAGATCCGCTCGCGCTCCGTCAGGCTGGGGATCTCGCGGGTCAGGCGGAGGACGCGCCGGGTGCGCACCGCCGGCTCCAGGCGGGGCGCCTCCGTCACCACGCGGACCACGCCCGCCTCCTCCAGCCGGCGGATGGTGGGCCACCAGACGCGGTCGCCGCACTCCCGCCGCAGGCGCGAGACCGCCTGCGGCCCCTCCTTCCCGCGCAGCCAGCCGAGCAGCTTCCCCTCCAGCTCGGTACCGGCCTCCCCGGGCCGCTCCGGCGCCTCCACCAGCTCCACGTAGTCGGTGGAGGAGTCGGAGAGCGCGGCGGGGAGCGCCGTGCGCAGCACCTGGCCCAGCGGGGCCACGTAGTACTCGCCGATCCAGCGGGCCAGCCGCAGCAGCCCCGGGGTGACGGAGGGCGCGTCGTCCAGGACGCCGTGGATGGGGAGGGTCCTGCCCTTCGGCGGGCCGTCCGCGGGGCGGTCGATCCAGCCGATCCGCTCCTTTTTCCCGAACGGCACCAGCACGCGCGCACCCGGCACCGCTCTCTCCCGCATCGGTTCCGGGACCGAGTAGGTGAAGGTGTGCAGCACGGGGAGCGGGAGGGCGACTTCTACGTACACGCGTATTCGGGGTGAGCGGCGGGTTCGGGCGTGCCCCTCGCTGGCGCTCGGGTCGGGCTGCGGCTCCGTAAGCGGGCACACTACGCCCG
>DATABU010000190.1:0-2153 GCA_036259415.1 Longimicrobiaceae bacterium | reverse complement strand
TGCAGGTCTGGCGGCACGCGCAGCGGCTGAACGAGACCTCCATGTGGTCGTTCTGGGGGAAGAACGAGGCGGGGGGACCGGCGCTCTTCGGGCACGTGGAGGGGCTGCGGATCGCGCAGCGCCCCCGCGGCTTCGAGGTCCTCCCCTACACCGTGGCGCGCGCCTCGTACGTGGCGCCGTCGCAGCCCGGGAGCCCCTTCCAGGACACGCGCGACTACAGCGTGCGCGCCGGGGCCGACGTCAAGGCGCTCCTGGGGTCCAGCCTCACCCTCTCCGCCACCCTGAACCCGGACTTCGGGCAGGTGGAGGTGGACCCCGCGGTGGTGAACCTGAGCGCCTTCGAGACCTTCTTCGAGGAGCGGCGCCCCTTCTTCGTGGAGGGGAGCGGCCTGTTCAGCTTCGGCGGGCTGAGCTGCTTCACCTGCAGCAACGTGAGCGGGATGTCGCTCTTCTACTCGCGGCGCATCGGGCGGCGGCCGCAGGGCGCGGTCCCCGGCGACCCGCTCTACTGGGACGTCCCGGAGAGCACGGGGATCCTGGGGGCGGCCAAGCTGACGGGGCGCTTCCGCAGCGGCTGGGAGGTGGGGGTGCTGAACGCCGTCACCGCGCCGGAGAGGGTGGCCCTGGTCTACGGCGAGGGGGAGCCCCGGCTGGAGCGCGAGGTGGAGCCGCTCACCAACTACCTGGTGGGTCGGGTCCGGCGGACCATGCGCGGCGGGGACCTGATCGTGGGCGGGATGGCCACCTCGGTCGCGCGGCGCTTCGGGTACGACTCCCTGGCCCGGCAGATCCCCGAGCACGCGGAGGCGGCGGGGGTGGACTGGACCTGGAGCTGGGCGAAGCGGGCGTACGAGATGCGCGGCAACTTCGCCGTGTCGCAGGTGAGCGGCGAGCCCGCGGCCATCCAGCGGCTGCAGGAGTCCTCCGCCCGCTACTTCCAGCGCCCGGACCGGGGGCACGGCTCCAATGGCGTCTTCTCCGACCGCTACGACCCCACGCTCGCCTCGCTCCGCGGGTACGGCGGCTACCTGCGGGTGGCGAAGCAGGCCGGCCTCTGGCTGTGGGAGACGCAGGTCAACTACCGCAGCCCGGGCTTCGAGGTGAACGACCTGGCCTTCCTGTCGCGGGCCGACTACGTCTGGATGCACGGCAACCTGCGCCGCCGCTGGACCGCGCCCACCCCGTACTACCGCTACTTCCAGGTCACCGCCGGCGCGCAGCGGGAGCAGAACTTCGACGGGGACGTCGTGGACGGGCAGGTGCACCTCTCGACGTACGCGCAGCTCCCGAACTACTGGGAGACGTCGCTCTACATGCACGCCCGCCCGGAGATGAGCGCGGACCGCTACACGCGGGGCGGCCCCGTGGTGCGCAGGGCGCCCGAGCTCTACGTGTCGCCCAGCCTGAGCACCGACCCGCGCGGGGCGGTCGTCCTTTCCAGCAACCCGTGGGTGAACTGGAACACGGACGGCTCCCGCAGCTACCGGGTCAACGCGGACCTGCGGCTGAAGCCCACTTCCAGCGTGGCCGTCTCCCTCGGGCCGGCGTTCACGCACAACGAGAGCGACGCGCAGTTCGTGCGCCGGTGGGACGACCCGTCCGCCACCCACTTCATGGGGCAGCGGGCGGTGTTCTCGCGGCTGGAGCAGAATACGCTCTCGCTGGACACCCGGCTGAACGTGACCTTCACCCCCACGCTGACGCTGGAGCTGTTCGCGCAGCCCTTCGTCTCCGGCGGCGAATACTCCGCGTTCCGCGAGTACGACGCGCCCCGCTCGCTCCGACGCACCCCGTACGACGCCGCGCAGCTCCGCGCGGTCCGCGACGCCTCCGGCCGCGACAGCGTGTACCTCCTGGACCCGGACCGCGACGGGACGGCGGAGTTCAGCTTCCGCAACCCGGACTTCAACCTCCGCTCGCTGCGCGGCAACGCGGTGCTGCGGTGGGAGTACCGCCCCGGCTCCACCCTCTTCCTGGTCTGGCAGCAGAACCGCAGCGGCGGCGAGCCGTTCGGCGACTTCCGCCTGGGACGCGACGCAGCGGGGGTCTTCCGCCCGCACCCGGACAACGTCTTCGTCCTGAAGGCCACGTACTGGATCGGCCGGTAGACGGACGGGGGGACCGGCGTACGCGGGACGCAATGCGCCCCCGCC
>DATABU010000189.1:0-4337 GCA_036259415.1 Longimicrobiaceae bacterium | reverse complement strand
CGCCGCCGCCCCGCCCCCCGCGTCCGCCGCGCGAGGCCAGGAGGATGAAGATGATGAGGAGGATGAAGAGGAGCCCGCCCCCGCCGCCCCCGCCCCGCGGGCGCGGCTGCTCGGCCGGCTCCTGCGGGAGCGCGGGGACGTCGCCGGTGAGCTCGAAGCCGAAGCGCTCGGCGTACTCCTGCGCCACGGCCCGTACCCCCAGCAGGATCCCCGTCCCGTAGTCGCCGGTGCGGAAGTGGGGGATCATGTCCCGGTCGCGGATCCGTCCGGCCTCGCCCGCGGTGATGAACGTGTTGGTGCCGTACCCCAGCTCGATCCGCAGCTCCCGCTCGTTGGGAGCCACCAGGATCACCGTCCCGGTGTTCGCCAGCGAGTCGCCCGGCTGGCCGCTCCTCCCCACCCCCCATTCGCGGAGGACCTGGAGAGCCGCCTCGGTGGGCGTACGGCCCTGCAGGGAGGGGAGCGTCACCACCGCGATCTCGCCGCCGGACCTGGCGCGCACCTCCTGGACCACGCGGTCGATCTCCGCCTCCTGCGCGGCGGGGATCACGTCCGCGAAGTCGTTGACGTATCCCGTGGGGCGCGGCAGCCGGAGCTGCGCCGCGGCGGGGAGCGCCGTCAGGACGGCGAGCAGGAGCGCGGCCAGCGCCGCGGCTTGATGCACCCGGATCGGTCTCGTACGTTGCTTCACTCAGTATCCCCGTTTCCACACCCGGAGCCGCCGATGAGACCTGGACTCGCCCCGCTGGCCTCGCTTCTCGCCGCGCTGACGCTCGCCGCCTGCGAAGAGGAGCCGCGCGTCGCGGTCGGCGCCACCCTGGACGGCGAGCCCATCGCGGACCTCCCCGTCCGCCTCCTTCCCTACGACCGCGACGCGCTGCTGGATTCGCTCGCCCGGGCCGCCGGCGCGCCGGAGCCCGCCATCCCGCCCGAGCTGATCCAGCAATTGCAGGGCCTCGCGGAGGCGGAGCGCGCCGCGCGCCAGCGCGGGGACACGGCGCTGGCGCGCTTCCGGGCCGAGCGCGCCTCAGTCTTCGCCCGCGCCGACTCGCTGCGCGCCGCCCGCCGCGCCTGGGCGGAGGAGGCGTTCGCGCGCTTCGACTCGCTGGCCGCTCGGCGCGCGGAGGCCGCGGGACGGGACGAGATGGCGGACACCACGGGCGCCGCGGGCACGGCCGTCTTCCGCGCCGAGCCGGGACGCTGGTGGGTGCACGCGCGCTACACGCTCCCCTACAGCGAGCTGTCCTGGAGCTTCCCCGTGCAGGTGTCGGGGGACAGCACCGCCGTGCGGCTCTCCCGCGAGAACGCCACGGAGCGCCCCTTCCTGTAGCGCGTCAGCGCGGCGCATCCTCTCGCCTCGGCGTCTCCGCGGGCGGGTTGGGCGCGGAGGGCGCCGCCTCCTCCTGCCGCGGCTGCGGCGGCGTCCGCGCCTCCTCCGCGGCGATGGCGGCCGCCGCCGAATCGGCCAGCGAGTCCAGGGCGGTGGTGTCCGCCCGCGTTTGCCCCCACTCCCAGCGGTGCCGCACGTCGAACGTCCACTGGAAGCCGGGACCCGTGTAGAACGGCCGGGTGAACACGTCGCGGCGCACGACCTCGCGCGCCACCCGCGCGCGGGTGCGCTCGTTGATCTGGTAGTCCAGACCGATCCCGAAGAGCGGGCTCTGGTTGAGCGCCTGGAACCCGACGTCGGCCGTGAGGAAGAGGTCGTTGGTCAGCTCCCACCCGAACTCGAAGGTGGGGGCGCTGAGCCCCACCGCCCCCAGCGCGCTCCCCAGGCCGGACTGGCCCCTCCCCGCGTCCCCCACCCCGGAGCGGACGCGCACGAAGTCCACCAGCCCGGAGCGCGACAGCTCCTGCTCGAGCTCCGCCGCCACCAGCCCGCCGAACACCTCCTGCGCGAGGACCTGCTGCGCGATGGCGCCGGTGGAACCGCCCAGGCTCGCCGTGGAGCGCCCGAAGATGAGGAAGCTGAGCAGCTCCGACTCGGCAAGCGGCGGGCTGGTGTTGGAGCTGAGCCGGATGGTGGGCGCCTGGAGCGTCCCGCCCACCTGCACCTGCACCTGCAGCACGGAGCCCGCGGTCGCCTGGTCCAGGGTACGGACCAGGTTCACGGCGACGATGTCCAGGCTGGGGTTCAGGTCCGGCGTCCCGTAGAACTGGACCAGGCCGCGCTCGATGTCGAACTCGCGCCGCAGCGGCCCTACCCGCAGGGCGTAGGTGCCGCGCACCACCTCCAGGTCGCCGTAGATGCGGGGCTCGGCGCCGGTCCGGCTCACCAGGACGTCCCCGCGGATCTGGATCCGCGCGTCCGCCGACTCCAGCCACACCCCGTCGTCCACCACCACCTGGAGGCCGGCCACCTGGAGGTCCCCGACGAGGCCCGCGGCGCCGGGCTCCGCGACCGCCTCGGAGATGGTGTCGGCGCCGATCTGGCCGATCTCGGCGTCCACGATCGCGACCTCGCGCCGCTCGTCGAGGGTGGGGATCTGGATGGTCCCCTCCTCCAGCACCAGCCGCCCCGACAGGGTGGCGGCGGGGAGCCGGCCCGCGAGGGTGAGGTCGGACGACACCTTGAGCTCCGCCAGGTCCCGCCGGCCGATGACGTCGAAGCCGTCCGCGACCACGTTGAGCAGGACGCGCGGCTGCCCCGGCTGGTCCAGGAGGACGTTCCCGGTAACGCTGGCGGTCCCGTCGCTCCGCGCGGTCAGAGTGTCGATGCGGATCAGCTCCCCGTTCAGCACCACCCGCGCGCGGATCTCGGTGAAACGCTGGCCCAGCGGCACCACCGTCAGCGCCCCGTCCCGGACCAGGGCCGTCCCGTTCACCTCCGGGTCGTTCAGCGTCCCGCCCACCAGCACGTTCGCGGCGAGCATCCCCTGCCCCTCCGAGAGCGCGGGGACGGCGGCGCTCACCAGCGAGAGCGGGACCGAGTCCGCGGCCAGCCGCACCTCCAGCGGGTCGTCGCGGAGCAGCTCGAAGCCGGGGACGGTCCCGCCCAGCGAGATCAGCATGGGCACGGTGCCGGTCACCCGCAGCGAGTCCCCGGCCGCCCGCACGAGCGCCTCCCCCACCAGGCGGCGGTCGGCGTAGCGCGCGTCGATCGCCACCTGCGACGCGGCGAAGCCCCCGTACTCCAGCGAGTCGATGGCGCCGGTGACCACCATCTCCGGCGCTCCCACGGGGCCCTCCAGGACCACCGAGAGGTTGACCACCCCCCGCATCTCCGGCGCGAGGTTCGTGATGCGGTTCAGGATGGCGAGGTCCACCTCGGTGAGCTGGAGGCGCAGGTCGGTCTGCCCGGTGGGGGGGAGCCGGCCCTCCACCAGGATCATCCCCCGCTCGTCGCCCTCGCGGCGCAGCGCCAGCCGCTCGATGGCGATGCCGTCCACGCCGCCCCAGCGGATCCGGGCGGGGCTCGCCAGGCGCCACTGCACGTCGCCCAGCCGGAGCGCGAGCGACTGCAGCTCCGTCCCGCGAAGCTCGCCCTCCTCCAGCGCCAGCGAGCCGGAGGCCACCAGGTCGCTCTCGCCGTCGCGCCGCGCCAGGACGCCGAAGGTGGCGAGGCTGGGGATGGCGTTCACCTCCAGGCGGAAGCTCTGGAACTCCTCGCGCCCGGCGAGGAGGACCTGGTCGCTCTGGAGGTTGGCGTAGCCCGTCCACCCGGCGGGCCCCCGCGAGCCTCGGGCCTCCAGCGCCAGCGTGCCGGCGCGCCAGGTGCCGTACCGCAGCCCGCTCCCCCGCGCCGCGAAGCTGAACGCCGGGTCGCGGAACGAGCCGGAGACCCACCCCTCGGCGGCGAGGGAGCCGCCCAGGTCCGGCTGCTCCACCCCGGCGCGGGCCAGGAGCGGGGCGAGCGTCGCCAGGTCCTCGGCGGCCACGGAGACGCGCAGCGGCTCGGCCACGGGACGGGTCAGCCCCCAGGTCCCCGAGGCCCGGATCTGTGCGCCGCGGAAGCTGGCGGCCAGCGTGTCGATGCGCAGCACCCCGCCGCTCGCGGCCAGGCGCACCGTGGCCGCGTCCATCGGGACCCCCGCCAGGGTCGAGGAGCGGGCGTCCAGGTCGATGCGCCCCTCGAAGGTCTCCGGCGTGGTCCCCCGCCCCTGCACCTGGAGGCTCGCCGTGAGGTTCCCGGGGGGGAGCCCCTGCCCGCCGGGGAGCAGCTGCGGGTTCACCCCCGCAACCCGCCCGGTGGCGAAGTACGCGGGGACCTCCCCGGGGCGGAACCACCCCTCCAGGTCCACCAGCCCGCCCAGGCCGCGCAGGTCCACGTCGAAGCGGTACGGCTGGCGCCCGCCGCCGCTCAGCCGGACGGGGCCGGTGAGGGGGGAGTTGAAGAG
>DATABU010000188.1:0-1609 GCA_036259415.1 Longimicrobiaceae bacterium | reverse complement strand
GGCCGCGGCCGTCCGCTCCTTCGACGTGCGGCTGGACTGAGCCATGCGCACCCTCCGCTTCCTGCTGCGCAAGGAGTTCCTCCAGGTCTTCCGCGACCACGCCATGCTGCGGCTGCTGCTGGCTCTCCCCGTGGTGCAGCTCCTGGTGCTCTCCACCGCCGCGACCTTCGAGATCCGCCGCGCCGACCTGTACGTGGTGGACCAGGACCACTCCGCCGCCTCGCGCGGCGTGGTGCAGCGGATGGCCGCCTCGGGCCGCTTCGCCGTGGCGGGGGCCTCCGCCTCCACGGCGCGCGCCGACCGGGCGCTGCTGGACCGCGAGGCCCAGGTGGTGCTGCACCTCCCCGCCGGCTTCGAGCGCGACCTGGTGCGCCGCGGCGAGGCGCCCGTGCAGCTGGTCTTCAACGCCGAGGACGGCGCCGCCGCGGGGGTGCTGCGCTCCTACGCCGTCCGCATCCTCTCCGCGTACTCCGCCGAGCTGGGGCGGGATCTGCGCCCCGGGTTCCGCTCCGTGGCCGCCGCGGGGGCGCCGCTCCCGGGCGACGCCCGCATCGACCTGCGCACGCGCGGCTGGTACAACCCGGAGCTGGACTACGCCGCCTACATGGTGCCGGGGATCCTGGTGGTGCTGGTGACCATCGTGGCCACCACCATCGGCGCCATGAACATCGTCCGCGAGCGGGAGATCGGGACGCTGGAGCAGCTCAACGTCACCCCGGTCACGCGGGGGCAGTTCATCGCCAGCAAGCTGATCCCCTTCTGGGTCATCGCGCTGGCGGAGCTGGCGCTGGGCCTGGGGGTGGGGCGGCTGGTGTTCGGCATCCCCATGCGGGGGAGCATGCTGCTGGTGTTCGGGGCGGCGGGGGTGTACCTGGTGGCGGCGCTGGCGATCGGGCTGTGGATCTCCACGGTGGCCGAGACGCAGCAGCAGGCCATGTTCCTGAGCTACGCGCTGAACATGGTCTACCTGCTCATGAGCGGGCTGTTCACCCCGGTGGGGAGCATGCCGGAGTGGGCGCAGTGGGTGGCGGAGCTCAGCCCGGTGAAGCACTTCATCGTGGTCATGCGGGCGGTGCTGGTGAAGGGCGCGGGCGTGGAGGACGTGCAGGTGCCTCTGCTCGTGCTGGCGGTGTATGGCGCGGCGGTGCTCGCGCTTGCGGTTCGGCAGTATTCCAAGACGACGGCGTGAACAGCAGGGGTTGGGCGTGCCCCCGGCTGCGCCGGGGTCGGGCTGCGCGCTGCGTAGGACACGAAACTACCGTGTCCAACGCAGCCGAGACCCCGGGAAACCGCCTCCGGGGTCTCGGCCCTGCCGGGCGCGCATCCCTCACGCAGGCTCCCAGCCGGGGCAGGCGGTGTGTTCCCGGGCGACGGGCCGGAGGCCCCGCCAGCGCGCCAGCGAGGGGCACGCCCAACCCCGGAGCCGTTCCCAACCCCGGAGCCGTTCCCGAGCCCTGAACCGTACGAACCCGTACGAACCGGATCCGGTACGACACCAACCCTGGAGGTGCTGCATGGACGTGCTGGTCACGGGAGGGACGGGGGTGCTGGGCAGCCGGGTGGTGGAGCGGCTGCGGCGGGGCGGGCACCGGGCGCGGGTGCTGAGCCG
>DATABU010000187.1:0-2022 GCA_036259415.1 Longimicrobiaceae bacterium | reverse complement strand
CCGGGCGACGCAGTCCAGCAGGTCGAGAGCAAGGCCGGTGCCATCGGCAAACATCCGTCCCAGCGGGGGGACGAGGGGCTCCACCAGCGCCGAGATCCCGATCCCCACAAGCGCCAGCGAGGTGAGGGGGATAGCGGGGAGGTTGGCGAGGATGGAGACCGGCGCCACCTGGCCGAAGTGGAAGGCGGTGATGGGCGCCGTGGCGACGAAGGCAGCAAGGCTCACCACCAGCGACTCCACCGTCCAGCGCGCGGCCGGGCGGTCGCGCCAGCGTCCCGGGACGCGCTTCAGCATGGCCCCGCGCAGCAGCAGAATGCCCAGGACTCCCGCATACGACAGCTGGAAGCCGGGATCGAGCACCGCCCGCGGGTCCCACGCGAGGATGGGGAGCGCGGACGCGGCCACGATGGCGAGCGCGGCGGTGGGGCGCTGGAGCATGCTCGCGGCCAGCCCCAGCGCCACCATGATCCCCGCCCGCATGGCCGACGCGGGCGCGCCGATCAGCGCCAGGTACGCCGCCACCAGGGCGATGGTTGCCCAGGTGACGCGGGCGCGCGGCTGCCGGAGGATGGCGCCGAGCACCAGGAGCGCCCCCGCGAGGAGCGCCACGTGCGTCCCCGAGATCGCCATCAGGTGCACCAGCCCGGCCTTTGCGAAGCGGTCGCTCAGCTCCCGGTCCAGCCCCTCGCGCCTCCCCAGCAGCAGCGCGTCGGCGAGGGCGCCGTGCCGCGGGAAGACGCGGTGCAGGTGCGCCTCCGTCCGCCCGCGCAGCGTCAGCAGCGGGTGCGCCCCCATCCGCGGCGGCGAGTGGACGGCCACCTCGCGGGCCTCCAGCGTCCCCGCCCACGCCGGGTTCCGCGGCCACGCCCCGGGCCCCTCGGGCGCCGGGAAGCGCGCCCACGTCCCGGAGACCTCCACCTTCGTCCCCGCGGGCATGGGAGCGGCGTCGCGCGGCAGCCGCACCCGCACCTCGCCCCCGCAGCCGGGCACCGCCCCCTCGCCGCCCCGGAGCTCCTCCACCTCCAGCGGCACGCGCGCCCCGCGGAGCACTCCGCCCCGGACGGTAGGCTGTGCGTTGGCGGCGAGCACACCGCGCATGACCAGCCGCGCTCCCTCGGGAACGAGCAGCCGGCAGTCCGCCTCCACGCCCCGCCGCCCCCCTGCCCCGAGCGCCGCCCCGGCGAGCACGAACGCCGCCAGCAGCGCCGCCGGAACGAACCGGTCGCGGGGCCCGACCCGCTGGGGAGCATGGGCGTACGCCGCCAGCAGCGCGACGGCGGCCCCGAGCGCGGGAACGAGCGGCGGCCCGCCGAAGCGGAGTCCGGGAAGGAGACCGGCGAGGAAGGCGAAGCAGGCGAGAACCAGCGGGAGGGAGAGGTAGTGCATCCGCGGGCGGGAGACGGGGGGCGGCTCGGATCAGGAATTGTCTCCCGGGCGCGGCGGCACGGACAAACCCATGCCGTCGCCGTTCCGCAGTACCCCAAAAATCCGTTGCGGAGGGAGACCCGGGGGCAGTTTCCCGGGGCTCCCGCAGCCGGAGCGGAGACTTGCCGGCTGTTTGGCAAGGCTCCGCGACCCGCGCAGGAGACGGACAGTAGTATCGTCCGGCTCCGGAGCGGACCCAAGCTCCGAAGCACACCGAAGCCCCGGAGCCCCCCCGCGCCCCGGAGCCGACCCACCCGCTGAGTCGTCGTCGGAAGGAGACCCCGCTACGAGACGTCATGCGGAGAGTAGCTGCGCGGATACAGCTCGGTCGCGTCGTCCTCGTGCCGAAACGGAGCCGGCCGCTCGCGCAGCATGCGCCGGACCCGCAGGTCTTGCCGCAGCCCCAGCAGGAACATGGCGACCATCCCTAGCAGGAACGCGCCCAGCACCAGGATTGCCACCGGGACGCGCACGAAGGAGAGGACACCCAGGTGGAGCGCAGCCGTTTCCGCCCGGTTGAGGTGGGCGAACCCGGCGGCGAGGAGTGCGAGCGCGGCGATCCCGAACCAGCCGCCCCGGCTCATGCCGCGTTCCCGG
>DATABU010000186.1:0-3789 GCA_036259415.1 Longimicrobiaceae bacterium | reverse complement strand
CCGCGCCGCGAAGGCGGTCCACTCCCCCTCCGGGGCGCCGGGGAGGCGCAGGTCGGCGGTGGCGGACTCGCCCGCCGCGACGGACCGGGCCTCGCGCAGCACCTCCAGCGCGAAGTCCACCGTCTCCGCGGCCATCACCCGGTAGGTGGTCAGCTTCCCGCCCGCCACCGTCACCAGCCCGCCGGCGTCGCGCCAGATCTCGTGCTCGCGCGAAGTGGCGCTCTCCGCCACCCCGTCCTCGCCCCGCTGCGGGGCCAGCAGGGGGCGCACCCCGGTCCAGGTGCTCAGCACGTCCTCCGGCGCCAGCCGCGCCGCGGGGAAGAGCGCGTTCGCCGACTCCAGCAGGTAGGCCACGTCCTCCGCGGTCGCGCCGGCGTCGTACGGGTCGCCCTCGAAGTCGGTGTCCGTGGTCCCCACGTAGGTGAAGGCGCCCCAGGGGAGCACGAACATGATCCGGCCGTCCACCGGCGATGGGAAGATCAGCGCCCCGGCGTTCCCCACCCGCTCCCCGGGCAGCACCACGTGCACCCCCTTGGTCGGGCGCAGCCGGGGGAGCGCCTCCGGGTCCGCCAGGCGGCGGAGCCGGTCGCTCCAGGGGCCGGTGGCGTTCACGACCACGTCGGCGCGCACCTCGAAGGTCTCTCCGCCGAGCGCGTCGCGCACCCGGGCCCCGCGGACGGCGCCGTCCCCGCCAGGCAGGAAGCCCGTCACCGCGGCGTGCGGCACCACGGCGGCGCCCGCATCGTGCGCCGCGCGCGCCACCGCGACGGTCAGCCGCGCGTCGTCCACCGAGGCGTCGTAGTACTCCGCGCCTCCCACCAGGCCCTCGCGCAGCAGGGCGGGCTCCACCGCCAGCAGGGCGTGGCGGCGGAGCATGCGGTGGCGCCGCACGCCCCGGAAGAGGGAGAGCAGGTCGTAGAGCCACATCCCCGCCTGCAGCTTGCGGTAGCCGACGGCGCCCGACCTGTAGAGGGGGAAGAGGAAGGGGAGGGGGTGGACCAGGTGGCCGGCCAGCTCCAGCAGGCGGCGGCGCTCCGCCAGCGCCTCGAACACCAGGCGGAAGTCGCCCGTCTCCAGGTAGCGGAGGCCGCCGTGGACCAGCCGCGACGAGCGGGAGCTGGTCCCCTCCGCCAGGTCGCCCGCCTCCACCAGCGCCACCCGCAGCCCGCGCGTGGCCGCGTCCAGCGCGACGCCCGCCCCGGTGATCCCCCCGCCCACCACCAGCAGGTCGAAGCGCTCGCGGCGGAGCGCCTCCAGGTGGCCCGCGCGCGCGGAGGGGGAGAAGGGGGGGCGGGGGCTCATCCCGGGCCGCCCACGCAAGCGCCGGTCCCGGGCGGCGTCTCAGGACACGTCGGACAGCCCGAGCGCGGCGATCAGCGAGTTGAAGGAGACCTCGCTGTGGGTGAGGACGAACACGCCCTCGAAGGTGGAGTCCTGCAGGGCGAAGTCCGTCTCGATCACGAGCCCGTTCGCCACCTCGCCGATGATCTCGTCGCGCGGCCCCTCGCGAAGCTCGGGCGTCCCGATCATCACGCTCTCGCCCAGGAAGCTCCCCAGCACGCCCACGTACGACGCGCAGACGATGTTCCCCAGCTCCTGGAGCGTGGAGCGCTCCAGCATCCCGAGCTCCGCGTCGGGGTCCACCTGCCGGCGCAGCAGGAGCCCCACCATGCGCATGGCCGTCCTCCGGCCGATGATGAGCGAGGCGCGCTCCCCGTTGTCCGCCGACTTCGCCAGCACCGGCATGGAGACCAGCACCAGGCGGTCCTCGGCGGCCAGCGCAGGCTCCGACTCCGGGGGGCGGTCGGTCCAGAGGATCCGCGGAACCGAGATCATCACCGTGACGTTGGTCATGGTGGAGAGCGCCGTGGCCGCGTGGCCGGCGCCGATGTTGACCACCTCGCGGATCGCGTCGAGCTGCCTGGGGTGTACTCCGCTCTGCTTCATGCGCTGGTTCCTGCGGGGGATGAGGGGATCTGGGAGGAGTATCGGCCGGGGAGGGGGCTCGGCTACAGGCGCGGGGGGGTCACGCCGACCTGCCCCTGGTACTTGCCCTTGCGGTCGCCGTAGCTCACCTCGCACACGTCGCCCGGGCCCGCTTCGAAGAAGATCACCTGCGCGATCCCTTCGTTGGAATAGACCCTGGCGGGGAGCGGCGTGGTGTTGGAGATCTCCAGCGTCACGTACCCCTCCCACTCCGGCTCGAAGGGGGTGACGTTGGTGATGATCCCGCACCTGGCGTACGTGCTCTTCCCCACGCAGAGGGTGAACACGTCGCGGGGGATGCGGAAGTACTCCACCGAGCGGGCCAGCGCGAAGGAGTTGGGGGGGACGATGCAGACGTCGCCCTCGTAGTGGACGAAGGAGCGCTCGTCGAACTCCTTGGGGTCCACGATGGCGTTGTTGACGTTCGTGAAGATCTTGTACTCGTGGGCCACGCGCATGTCGTAGCCGTACGAGGAGACCCCGTAGCTGATGGTCCCGCGCCGCACCTGCGCGTCCTCGAACGGCTCGATCATCGCGCGCTCTCGCGCCATCCGCCGGATCCAGTGGTCGGGCTTGATGCTCATGTGGAACGAATCGTGAAGCGGAGCGGAGGGCTCCCGGCGCGCCGAAGACACCCCGAACGAACGGGGGCCCGGAACCGGTGTAAGGGGGGTGGACCGAGCCGCCAACTTACCGCCGCGCCCCGCCCGCGAGCAAGGCCCGCGGGGACAGGCAGTTCGCCTTGACCGCGACTGGCGGGGGCCGTATCTTCCCCCGACTTTTCGCAAGTGAACGTTTTCACAAGCCCGGAAACCCGGACGGCGCCATGCTACGCTCGTACGCCCCGCTGCTGATCATGCTCGCCCTCTCGGCCGCCCAGGCGGTCGGGATGGTCGTGCTGTCCTCGGTGCTGAGCCCGGGTGGGTACTCCAAGGTCAAGGCCGCGCCCTACGAGTCGGGGATGGACCCGCTCGGGAGCACGCGCGAGCGGTTCTCGGTCAAGTTCTACGTCGTGGCGATCCTGTTCATCGTCTTCGACGTGGAGACCGTGTTCCTCCTTCCCTGGGCCGTCAAGATGCGCGACCTGGCCTGGGAGGGCTTCGCCGCCGCGGGGATCTTCATCTTCATCCTCACGGTGGGCCTGATCTACGAGTGGAAGAAGGGAGCCCTCGAATGGGACTGAACGAAGACAGGGGCGGCCTGCCCGTCCATGACGATTCCGACGCGCCGCAGGGGGGGATCTTCTCCGGGGCGCCGAGCTTCCTCACCACCCGCGTTGACGCGGTGGTCAACTGGGCGCGCCAGAACTCGCTCTGGCCCATGCCCTTCGGGACCGCCTGCTGCGCCATCGAGATGATGGCCACCGCGGCGACCCGCTACGACCTGGCGCGCTTCGGGATGGAGCGCATGAGCTTCTCCCCCCGCCAGGCCGACCTCCTCATCTGCGCCGGGCGCGTCTCCTACAAGATGGCGCCGGTGCTCCGCCGCATCTGGGAGCAGATGCCGGAGCCCAAGTGGTCCATCTCCATGGGGGCCTGCGCCTCCACCGGCGGGGTGTTCGACGTGTACAGCATGGTGCAGGGGATCGACACCATCATCCCCGTGGACGTGTACGTCCCCGGCTGCCCGCCGCGCCCGGAGGGGCTCATGTACGGCATCCTCCTGGTGCAGGAGAAGATCCGCAACTCCGCCGCCACCTCGCGGCGCGAGTGGCGCGCCGCCGACGCCCTCCCCGAGGGGGACACCGTGCTCCCCGACGAGGTGGTCGAGCGGATCACGGCGCCGTTCGGGAACTCGACCAAG
>DATABU010000185.1:0-7615 GCA_036259415.1 Longimicrobiaceae bacterium | reverse complement strand
CCCATCCGCGGCCCCACCCTCCGCGAGGCTCCCATGCAGATCACCTGCAAGTCCTGCCGGACCCCCGTCCCCGCCGACGACGTCAACCTGGACACCGGGCTCGCCAAGTGCCGCGCGTGCCACGCGGTGTTCCGCTTCGACGACGACCCCGCGCTGGCCGGCGGCGGCAGCCGGCGCCCCCGCGGGCGGATGCAGGCGCCCAAGTCCGTGAACCAGGAGGCGCTCGGCGGGCAGCTCACCTTCCGGCACCGCTGGTTCTCGCCCAAGTTCCTCTTCCTGACCTTCTTCTGCGTCGTGTGGGACGGGTTCCTGGTCGTCTGGTACACCATGGCCTTCGCCGGGGACGCGCCGCTCGCCTTCAAGCTCTTCCCGCTCCTGCACCTGGCCGTGGGCGTGGGCCTGACGTACTACACCATCGCGGGGTACGTGAACACCACCACGGTCACGCTGGACCGCGGTCGCCTGGCGGTGCGGCACGGTCCGCTCCCCTGGTTCGGCAACATGGACGTGGACGCGGGGCTGTTCCGCCAGCTCTACTGCGAGGAGAAGGTGAGCCGCGGCAAGAACGGCCCGCACTACAGCTACCACCTCAAGGCGGTGACGCGAGACGGGGGGAGGCTGAAGATCGTCTCCGACCTGGACTCGCCCGACGTGCCGCTCTACCTGGAGCAGCAGATGGAGGAGTGGCTGAGGATCCGTGACGAGCCGGTCGCGGGCGAGCTCCCCCGGTAGCGCACCCCTCCCCCGGCTTCCGCCTGACGCTCGCGCTCTGAGCGCGGACGCGGCCGACGAACGACGGCGGCCCGGGGGGTCAGTCGGCCTCGTGGATGGCCAGGGCCAGGTCTGCGCCCGCCCGGTAGAGCCTCGACAGTGCGTTGCCGCCCCCTTCCAGGGCGTCCATGGCCACCTGCGTCGTGCGGACACCGTCCGCTCGCACGATGTAGAAGCGGACCTGGCCGCTCTCCGGGAGCGGATACTCCGTCGTCGAGCGCATCCAGTTCGCCGAACGGACCGCCTCGAGGCGGAACGCCTCGGTGAGCGCCGGGACCTCCGCGGTCCGGATGCTCCGCCACCTGCGCGCCGTGCTGGTGTAGGCGCTCACCGTCCCCCCGCGCCCTGCCTTCAGGGTGACGACCCCCTCGGTCACGCCGACCTCCATGAGCACGGCCAGCGGCTCCTCCGCCGCGGCCGTGGATCGCCCCTGGCGCACCTCCAGGGCGTCACCCCGCCATTCCCGGTAGCTGTCGGTCACCTCGTATCCCGACGTGGGGAACGACGGCGGCGGGCCGTCCACCAGGTCCCAGAGCCAGAAGATCAGGCCGAGTCCGAGGACGAGAAGGAGGCGGAAGCTTGCCATGGTGTCCCCCCGATGCGGTGGTGGTGAGGGTCGGCGCGCAATGAGCCGCGGCGCAGGGCCGCCAGGCATCTTCCACACCGCCGGCGGAGAAGGCGCGCGAGTCATTCCAAGCACCTGCCATATAAGTGCTTGCATCACTCACCGTTCATCCGTGCAGCGTCCGGACGGACAATGTTTGGGACATTGATGTACCAGTTCCGCTGCAACTCGGGTCACGAATGCCGCAATGGATGGGTCCGCCGCCGGAGAGGAGGGCAAGGCCGTTGTCGGGGTTGCCGGGAGGAGCGAGATTTGCGCCCGCCCGGCTCTCCCCTGGTCCCGGCAGGCGGAGCAACCCGAACCCACGAGCCCATGCGCAGGCTGGTCCTCTTCGACATCGACGGCACGCTGCTCTCCGCCGGGGGCGCGGGGAAGCGGGCCTTCCACGACGCCATGGTCGCGGTCTTCGGGACCACGGGGTCCATCGAGGGCTACTCCTTCGCGGGGCGCACCGACCCGCAGATCGTGCGGGAGCTGCTCTCGGCGGAGGGGGTGGAGGACCGGCAGATCGACGCGGGGCTGGAGGCGATGTGGCGGGCGTACGTGCGCAACCTGGAGCGGGAGATCGAGGAGGCGGAGGTGCGTACCTTCCCGGGAGTGCACGCGCTGCTGGAGCGGGTGGAGGCGGCGGGGAACGGCGTGGTGCTGGGGCTGCTCACCGGGAACGTGGTGGACGGCGCCCGCCTCAAGCTGGAGCGCGCGGGGATCGGCTTCCGCCGCTTCCGGGTGGGCGCCTACGGCTCCGACCATGCCGACCGCCCGGAGCTCCCCGCCGTGGCCGTGGCCCGCGCGGAGGCGCTCACCGGGCACCACTACCGGGGCAAGGAGGTCGTCATCATCGGCGACACCCCATTCGACATCGCCTGCGGCGAGCACCTGGGCGTGCGCACCGTGGCGGTGGCTACGGGCGGGCACTCCGCGGAGGAGCTCGCCGCCTGCGGGCCCGACCACCTCTTCCCGGACCTCGCCGACACGGAGCGCGTGTGGGAGGCGATCGCCGTGGGGTGACACCGGTTCGATTCTTGAATCCCGCCGCGCCGGAGCCGCAGCGGGCCCGCACCCCCACCGTAGCGCATCCAGGCCGACGTGAACGAGATCCGGGCGAACACCTGGGCGGAGCTGAACGACCACCTCTACGAGGGCTCCTACCGCGCGGAGATCGGCCGCGACCGCTCGCCGTTCGTGTTCCGCGGCATGACAGCCGCCGGGAACGACCTCACCACCAGCCTCTGCCGGCTGGGGGGCGACTACGCCACCATGGAGCACCACCTCCTGCGCAACTTCCGCAAGTACGCGCAGCGCACCGACGTGGAGAGCGACTCCCCCTGGAGCTGGCTGGCGGTGGCGCAGCACCACGGGCTCCCCACCCGGCTGCTGGACTGGACCTTCTCGCCGCTGGTTGCCATGCACTTCGCCACGCAGGACCTGGAGGGGTTCCAGGCCGACGGGGTGATCTGGGCGGTGGACTTCGTGCGGGCCCACGAGCTCCTCCCCGACGCCCTGCGGGAGCTGCTGGAGGAGGAGGGGAGCCAGGTGTTCACGGTGGAGATGCTGGAGAGCGCCGCACCCACCCTGGAGGAGTTCGGGCGCCTGTCGCGCGACGACCTGCTGCTCTTCTTCGAGCCGCCCTCGCTGGACGACCGCATCGTCAACCAGTTCGCCCTGTTCTCGGTGATGTCGAGCCCGGAGGCGTCGCTGGAAGCCTGGCTGGCGGAGCACCCCGAGCTGTGCCGCAGGGTGGTGGTTCCCCGCGAGCTGAAGTGGGAGGTCCGCGACAAGCTGGACCAGGCCAACGTCACCGAGCGGGTGCTCTTCCCGGGGCTGGACGGGCTGGCGCGCTGGCTCAAGCGCTACTACACCCCGCGCAGCTGCTACGACCCCGAGGGGCGCGGCGAGGGCCCGCCCCGCTGAGCGCCGGCCCCGTTGTGGACGCACCGGCCCGCCCGTACGTTCCCCCGCGGCAGCCGGAACCCTTCCCCCGACCGACCCCGCGCGCATGACCCCGACGCCCACCGGAGACGCCGAGCGGCACGCGGCGCTGCACGCCGCGCTGCGGGGTTTCCCCGCCGCGCTATTCCAGTTCGACCCGCGCATGCGCGGCGGCTGGCTCTCCGACCGCTACTTCCTGCGCACGGTGAACACCCTGGCCCACGCGGGGTGCGACCCGCGCGTGACCATGCAGCTCTTCGCCAAGGAGCACGGCGTGGCGGCGGGGCTGTACGAGTGCGTCCGCCTGCTGCAGACGCAGGTGGCCGAGGGGTACGCGCACACCGAGCTCGAGGTGGAGGTGCTGCTGGAGGGCGACCGGGTGGAGCCCTGGGAGACCACGATGCTCCTGCGCGGTCCGTACCGCGCCTTCGGGCACCTGGAGACGCCGCTGCTGGGAGTGCTGGCGCGCCGCTCGCTGGTGGCCACCAACGTGCGCGCGGCCATCGAGGCCGCGCGGGGGAAGCCGGTGATCTTCATGGCCCCCCGGCACGACGACTGGCGCGTACAGACCCCCGACGGCTACGCCGCGCAGGTGGGCGGGGCACAGAGCGTCTCCAGCGATGCCGGGGGGGCCTGGTGGGGGACGCGGGGGATCGGCACCATGCCGCACGCCATGATCGCCGCCTTCGGGGGCGACGTGGTGGCCGCCACCCTGGCCTTCGCCCGCTACGTGCGCGACTGCGAGCCGGACGTGAGCATCGCCAGCCTGGTGGACTACTGCAACGACGCGGTGGGCGACTCGCTGCGCGTCGCCCGCGCGATGCGGGAGGAGTTCGGGGACGGGGTGCTGGCCTCGGTGCGGGTGGACACCAGCGAGCGCCTGATCGACCGGTCGCTGATCGGCGACCCCGAGCTGTGGGGCCGCGAGAGGCTCACCGGGGTCAACCCCTGGCTGGTGCGGAAGATGCGCGCGGCGCTGGACGCGGAGGGCTTCGGCTACGTGGGGATCGTGGTGAGCGGCGGGTTCACCCCGGCGCGCATCCGCGCCTTCGAGGAGGCGGGGATCCCCGTGGCGGCCTACGGCGTGGGGAGCAGCCTGCTGGGGCACAACCCCGGGACCGGCGGGCTCCTGACCGGCTTCGACTACACCGCGGACCTGGTGGAGGTGGACGGGACGGCCGAGAGCAAGGTGGGCCGCGCCTTCCGGCCCAACCCGCGACTGGTCCGCCTCGACTGGGAGGAGATCGGCGAATGAGCGGGCGCATCGGCTGGATCGTGGACGTGCAGAACGACTTCATGCTCCCCGACGGGCGCCTCTACGTCCACCACCTCTCCGACCCCTCCGACGCCGGGGCGGTCCGGGCCCGGGAGCGGATCGAGGAGGCGGTGGCGTGGATGCGCCGGCACTGCGACGTGCTGGTGTACACCGGCGACTGGCACGCCGCGGACGACGCGGAGATCGATGCCGCCGCGCCGGACGCGGCGCGGGGCACCTACCCGCCGCACTGCATGGGGCTCTCCGACGACCCGGAGGAGCGCCGCGGCGCCGAGATCCTGGAGTCGGTGGCCCCGCGGGACCCTATCGTGGTGCCGCGCGGCGCCACGCCCGACGGCGCCCGCGCCGCGGCCCGGCAGGCCATCCGCGAGTGCCGCCCGCTCTTCGTGCAGAAGGAGCGCTTCAGCGTCTTCGAGGGGAACCCCGGGGCCGAGGCGCTCCTGGACGAGCTGCGCGACGTGCTGGGCGAGCCGCTGGAGATCGTGGTGGCCGGCGTGGCCCGCGACGTGTGCGTCACGCAGGCGGTGGACGGGATGCAGCAGCGCGGCTACCGCACTGCCGCGCTGCGCGACGCCACCTGGGGCCTGGGCCTGGAGGACGAGGCCGCCACCCTGGAGCGCTGGGCCCGCGGAGGCCGGGTGGTGACGCTGGACGACCTGCGGGCCGAGACGGGCTGACACGAGATCGGCGCGAGCACGCCCCGCCCCGGCTGGGCGCCCGCGTGAGGGATGCGAGCGCGAAGCGGCGAGACCCGGGGGCAGTTTCCCGGGGCTCGCCTCCGTTAGCGGGCGTAGTGTGCCCGCTTACGGAGCCGCAGCCCGACCCGAGCGCCAGCGAGGGGCACGCCCACCCCCAAGCTGTCCCCCCCGCCCCTCAGGTCCCCGCCAGGTTCTTGAGCACCTTCGCCTGGTAGTGGTAGGAGTTGATCCCCCCGCCGTTGTAGCGCCGCACCGCGTAGGGCCAGTCGCAGCCGATCTTCTCCCGCACCGGCACCCCGTCGTACGAGGCGCTCGCGTAGTACTGCGTGGGCGCCCACGCCGTCGTGCTCCCCGGGAAGACGGGCAGCCCCGGGCGGATGCTGCGGAAGCCCGCGGCGGTGGCGCACGCCCGGCAGTCGGTCATGTAGCGCGGGTCCGCCGCCTCGTACTTGCAGATGCGCAGCGGCCCCCGTCCGATCTCCGCGATGCGGTCGTCCGCGGTGGAGGTGGGGCCGGCGACGAAGCCGTCGAACTTGTCGCGCAGCAGCGCCGCGGCGCGCTCCACGTTGTGGCCGGGGTCCAGGATGAGCTGCTGCACCTCCTCCGCGCGTGGCGGGTGGTGGAAGAGGGTGTACTGACCCGCCCCGTACCCGCGCGAGGTGATGACGCTCGGGTCGCCCGAGTTGGTGTCGGTGCCCACCACCACGAAGTCGTCCAGGTCTCCGCCTCGGGGGACCACGAAGTGCATCAGCCCGCTCTCCTGCTTGAGGACCGCCACCAGGTACGGGGTGGGGACCGTGGTGGAGGGGAGCGCCGCGATCTGGACGGCGATCTTGCGGTTGTCCCCCGCCGGGTCCACGGAGAAGGGGAGCTTGGGGAAGCGGGCGTCGTCCAGGATGTCGGAGATGCACTCCACCAGCGCCTGGTCCACCCGCCCGTCCACGGCGGACACCCGCCCGCGGTTGTAGTCCAGCACCCGCACCGGCGCGCTCCCGTCGGGGCCGGTCCCCGCGTTCCTGAGGAGGTCGTGCTGCAGCGCCATCACCGCGCGCTGCGTCCCCGGCCCGAACGCGCCGTCGATCCCCCGGCGCAGGTAGCCGAGAGCGCGCAGGTCGTGCTGGAGGTCGCACACCTGCGAGTGCGTGGCGGCGGAGCCGAGGGCGAGGACGAGGCCGGGCTGGCGGTAGCTGAGCGCGGGCATGGGCGGGCTTCCGGGAGAGGGGGGACGGGACGGACGGGTGGGGGCGGAGGGCTCCGCCGGGGAGAAATCTAGGCGGGAAGCGGGCGCGCGCGAAAGTGCGGCGTCGCGCGGGCCGAGACTCCCCGGGAGGGGCCCGCTCCCCTGGCACCCGGGGGTGATCCTGGGTACGTTTCGTCTCCACCTCCCTCCCGAGCCACGGCCGCAGCATGCTGAACGCACCCGCCCGCCCCCTGCGCGGGGTGGACCTCCACGCCCTGGACCGCCTGGTGGACGCCGTCTGCACCGTGTTCCGCGGCCGCAGGGAGACCGTCCGCCTGGCCGTCGCCGCGCTCCTCGCCGGGGGGCACGTCCTGTTCGAGGACGTCCCCGGGGTGGGGAAGACGACGCTCGCCCGCGCCCTGGCCACCGCGCTGGGGCTGGACTTCCGCCGCATCCAGTTCACCAGCGACCTGCTCCCCTCCGACGTGCTGGGGGTGTCCGTCTACGACCCGCGCGAGCAGGCGTTCGAGACGCGCCCCGGCCCCGTCTTCACCCAGGTGCTCCTGGCGGACGAGATCAACCGCGCCCCGCCCCGCACCCAGAGCGGGCTGCTGGAGGCCATGCAGGAGGGGCGGGTGACCATCGACGACCGCACCTGGGAGCTGCCGCGCCCCTTCCTGGTGCTCGCCACGCAGAACCCGCTGGAGCAGCACGGCACCTACCCCCTGCCGGAGAGCCAGCTCGACCGCTTCCTGATGCGGCTCACCGTCGGCTACCCGGACGCCGCGCGGGAGCGCGAGATCCTGCTGGGCGACACCGGCCGCGACCCGCTGGGGGAGCTGGAGCCGGTGATGGGCTCCGGCGAGGTGCTGGAGCTGCAGTCCCGCGTGGACGCGGTGCACGCCGACTCCTCGCTGGTGGACTACCTGATGGAGGTGGTCGCGGCCACCCGCACCGACGCCCGCCTGCGCGCCGGGGTCAGCACCCGCGGCGCGGTGGCGCTCTTCCGCGCCGCCCGCGGCTACGCCCTGGTGGACGGCCGCGAGTACCTGGTCCCCGACGACGTGCGCCGCCTGGTGGTCCCCTGCCTGGCCCACCGCGTCCTCCCCGCCGGCCTCGGGGCCGGCGGCGCCGCG
>DATABU010000184.1:0-8381 GCA_036259415.1 Longimicrobiaceae bacterium | reverse complement strand
GGCGGGGGCGCCTCTTTCTCTGCGCGGCGGCGGGGCTACTCCGCGCCGCCCGGGTCCAGGCACTCCAGGCACCGGCACAGCTCGCGCAGCATCGTGAAAGGGTAGATGCCGGTGCGGTGCCCGTCGCTCCAGTCGAAGCGCAGCGCGTACCGGCCCACGTACTCCACCGTGCGCGGGTAGACGTCCTGCGGCACGCGCGCCGGGTCCAGCAGCGGCCGGCCGGACATCTCCTCCACGCACCCCGCGCAGGGGCAGCTCAGCCGCAGCAGCCGCGGCGTGTACTCGGAGACGTGCCCGTCGCGCCAGCGGATGCGCAGCTGCGTGCCGTCCTCGGTGGGCCCCACCTCCACGGGGGTGGCCCGGTCGTCGCTTCCAGCCAACCTCGCCATCTCCGGGCAGGGGTTCACACGAACGCGGCGGGGCGCCGCAGGTGGAAGTCGGTGGCGCACTGGTAGGCGTTCGCCACCGCGAGCAGCTTCCCCTCCTCGAAGAGCCCGCCCAGGAAGGTGATGGACACCGGCGTCCCGTCCTCCCGGAAGCCGCTGGGGAGGATCACCGCCGGGTGCCCGGTGAGGTTGGTCGCCACCAGCTGCTGCGTCCCGAAGGTGGGGGCCACCACCACGTCCACCTGCTCGAAGAGCCGGGCCCAGGCGCGCATCGCCAGGGTGCGCACCCGGTTGGCGTTGATGTACTCCACCGCGGGGATCAGCCGCGCCGTCCGGAAGGTGTTGGGCCAGTCGCCGGGGCCCTGCCCGGTGAGCTCGTCGTCGCGGCCGGAGCGGGTCAGCTCGTCGAAGGCCGCGGCGGCCTCGGCCACCAGGATGAGGCGCATGGCGTCGTAGCCCGCCTCGGGGACGTCCACCGGCAGGAGCGTGGCGCCCTGCGCGCGGAGGACCTCCAGCGCCGCCTGGTCGAAGGGCCGGTTCGGGTACTCCTTCTCGTCGCGCTCGAACGCAGCGCGGAAGTAGCCGATGCGCAGGTCGGCCGGGCGGGTCCGGGCGTCGAAGCGGAAGGGCGCGGCCCGCACGGTCGGGTCGGCGCCGTCCGGGCCGCGGACGGCGTCGAAGACCAGCGCGCAGTCCTCCACGCTGCGGCACATGGGGCCCAGCTTGTCCATGGTCCAGGAGAGCGCCATCGCCCCGGTCCGCGGCACCCGCCCGAAGGTGGGGCGCAGCCCCGTCACCCCGTTGCGGGTGGCGGGGGAGGAGATGGAGCCCAGCGTCTCGCTCCCGATGGCGAAGCCCACCAGCCCCGCCGCCGTGGCCGACCCCGGCCCCGCGGACGAGCCGCTGGAGCCCTGGTCCGTCTTCCAGGGGTTCCTGGTCGTCCCGCCGAACCACACGTCGCCCTGCGCAAGCGCGCCCAGCGACAGCTTTGCCACCAGCACCGCCCCGGCCTCGTCCAGCCGGCGCACCACCGTGGCGTCCTCGTCGATGGCCTGCTCGCGGAAGGGCGCGGCGCCCCAGGTGGTGGGGTACCCGCGCACCGCCAGCAGGTCCTTGGCCCCCCAGGGGATGCCGTGCAGCGGGCCGCGCCGCCGCCCGCGCGCGACCTCCCGGTCCAGCTCCTCCGCCTGGCGGAGCGCGCGCTCCTCGGTGAGGGTGACCACGGCCCGGAGCACGGGGTCGTAGCGGCGCAGCCGGTCCAGGTACATGCGGGTGAGCTGCGTGGGCGTCACCTTCCGCGTGCGCACCAGCTCCGAGAGCGCGGTCACCGGCAGGAAGGCCAGCTCGTCCAGCCGCTCCGGGACCCGGACGGCCGGGGCCCGGGAGACGGTCACGCCGCCGCGGGCGCGATCCGCCCCGGCGGGGACCTCCATCTCCGGCAGGACGGGATCGAAGACCAGCGCCGGGGGGACGGAGTTGGCGAGGTAGATGCCGCGCAGCCCCTCGATCCGGCGCCGCTGCTGGCGGAGCCCCTCCACCATCAGCTTCCGCTCGGCCTCGTCGAACTCCAGCCCCGCCACCTCGGCGGCGCAGGCCACGGTCTCCTCGGTGATCTCCTCCCCCGCGGCCGCCCTCGCCCACAGCACGCCCGGGAGGAGCGTCCCCCCCAGGCCGAGCGCGGAGAAGTACCCCAGGAAGGCGCGCCGGTCGTGCGCGGCGGAGGTGCTGTCGGCGTGGCTCATCGGCTCCACGGGCGTGGCGAACGTGTCCGGGCGCGCGCGCTCCGGAAGGGACGTAGCGAGGGAATTGCGCCGCGGGGCGGGGGCGTTATCTTGGGAGTGGACCCCACCCCACGCGGCCATGGAAAACGGCACGGCTCCGCTCGCCCTCATCACCCTCCCGGGGCACCGGCCCGCCCCGGCGAGAGTGGAACTCGTGTACCAGCCGACGGGGCGGCGCGTGGCGCGCGTCCTCGCCGCCCTGCTCTTCTTCTGGGGGATCCTCCCCCTGGTGGTCTGGATTCCCCCGCACTACCCCTGGGCCATCGGCGCCTTCGCCGCGGGCGCTTACCTGGCCCACCGCGCGTGGACGGGCCGGTTCCGGGTGCGCGCCTTCGCGGGGACCTGCCCCCGCTGCGAGCGCGAGCTGTCGCTCCTGCCGGGGACGGGGATCTCGTTCCCGCACACCCTCACCTGCTACGCCTGCCACTTCGAGCCGCAGCTCCGGGTGGTGCTCCGCGCCCCTCCTTCCACGCAGGTCGTGGAGCACTGGGACGAGGACTGCGTGGGCCGCTGGGGCGTGCGGTGGCTGGCCGACGAGCCCTACCTGGTGTGCGACACCTGCCGGGCCCACCTCCCCGCCTCGGACGAAGCCCGGCGCGCGGCGGAGGACGAGAACGAGCGCGGCCGCCTCCTCGCCCGCCTCACCGCGGAGGGCGACTTCCTCCCCTGACGGTCACGGCCCGGGCGTGGGGTCGTCCGGGAGCGGGAGCTGCGCCCCCATCCCCGCCCGCTGCGCCGGCGTGATCCGCTGCCGCCCCGCGAACCCCGCGTCCACCTCGTGCCAGGCGCGCAGCCGGGGCTCGCCGCGGCGCCAGCACAGGAACACCCAGCGCCCCTCCCAGGTCGTGGGGAAGTCCAGGAGCCCGTGCTCCAGCCCCCCCGGCGGGAAGCGGATCCCCCGCCCGGCGACCTCCACCTCCACCATCCGCCGCATCTCCCGCTGCGCGGCCGCCACGGCGGCCCGGTGCGCCGCCGCTTCCGCGCGGTCGGGGCACCCCGGCTCGCCCAGCCGGGTCCCCCAGAGCAGATCCAGCACCTCCAGCTTGTCGCCGCGGGCGCGCACCTCGTCCCGCTGGCGCTCCAGCTCGGCCAGCACGCGCTCCATCACGGGGAGCAGCGCTTCGGCCTCGTCCACCCGGAACGCGCGGCGCGGCATGGTCGTCCGTGGCTGGGGTGCGGTCGCCCGGCGCTCGGCCGGCCGGCCAAACATACGCGGCCGGCCCGGCGGGGGAAAGCGGGATCTACCCCCCGGGTGCCGCGGCCACCCCCCCCCGCCCCGCGCGCAGCTCCGCGAGGAATACCGCCGCGGCGGTCCGCAGGGCGCCGCGCCTGCGCAGCTCCGTGATCCCCAGCGCCAAGAAGTTCTGCATCACGCGGCGGAGCCCCGCCTCGGTGGCGTAGCCGCAGGCGTAGGCCACGCTCTGCGCGGTCCGCCCCTCCTCCTCCAGGAGCCGGGCGGCGAGCAGCACGCGCATCCAGGCGAGCACCCGCCGGGGTGGCGGGAGTCGGAGCTGCTCGCAGCGGCGGATCACGGTGGTCTCGGTCACGCCGAGGATCGCGGCGAGGTCCGGCGAGTGCCCGCCCACGGAGATGGCCTCGGCCGCGGCGAAGAGGAGCCGGCGCACGCGCCCGGAGAGGTGCGCCGGGAGGACCTCCTCCAGCACGCCCTGCAGCAGCTTGCCCTGCGCGAAGCGGATCGCCTTGGCGATCCCGGCCGGGGTGTCCTCCACCCCCTCCACGATCACCTCCGAGACGCCCCACCGCCCCAGCATCCGCAGCAGCTCCAGCGTCTCCGGGCCGGGGCGCACGGCGGCCACCACGGGGAGCCAGGAGAACCGGGCGAGGAACTCCCGCATGTCGCCGGACAGGCCGCCGTCCCCGCCCCCGGCGAGCGGGTCCACGATGGCGACGGTGCTGGTGGAGGCGTCGCGCGCGGTCTCGCAGAGCGAGCCCCAGTCGGGGAGGGTCCAGCAGCCGAATCCCTCGGGCAGACCCGAGCGGACGCGCTCCTGGAAGCCCACGTCGGGGTGGAGGAGGAGTACCTGCCTCCCGGGGCCGGACCTATTCACTGCGGCTCACAAGGATCGTCCATTTCCCATACATGCGTTGACGAGACTCCGGTACAGGTTCAGGTTACGAGCGCATCCCCGTCCGCAGTGCCCTACCTCACCATACCAGGAGCCCCCATGCGCACCGTCCGCACAGCAGCCGTGTTCGTCCTCGTCCTCGCCTCCGCAGCCTGTGGACGGAGCCACCCCACCGCGCCGGAGGCGAAGCAGTCCGCGTCCGCGACGGATGGCCCGGAGCTGCTGCTCCCCGACCACTCGCCCAGGAGAGGAGGCATCATGGCCGGGTCCGGCTCCTGAGCGGCGGAACGCTGCCGGCTACGACCGGACCAGCGGGGCCGTGCCTCCCGGGGTACCGGCTCCGCCGGTCTCGAGTGACCTCAGGAGGTCGGCCATCAGGTCGTCGGGGCCCGGCGGGGCGGCGGGTACGGCCACGCCCACGATCGTACCGGTGTCGAGCCGGTGGCGGAGCTCGTCCACGCGTGCGAGCACGTCCACCTCTCCACGCGCGCGCGCGACCTCCATGGCGTCGTCGAGGAGCCCGGTGGCGAGCGTCTCCTCCTCCAGGAGCGCCGCGCCCTTCGCAATCTCCACGAGCGCTGCGGCCAGGGCTCCGCGGGCGTCGGGGATCGAACCTGCCTCGCGGGCCTGGTCCGCCATCTCGGTGAACAGGGCGCGGTCCCCCACGGCGGCCGCGGCATGGGCGCCGCAGGCGAGCACCCGCAGCCGCAGGGCGGAGCGGGGGGCGGTGTGCGGGTGCAGCGCTCTCAGGACCGGGAGGGCACGTCCCACGTCTCCCTGCGCCAGCCAGTGGTACGCGACGTCGAATCCGAGCGAGAGGACGTTGGGGTGTGAGGCCCCGTACGCCGCCAGCGCCTCGCGCGCGTATGCCTCGGCTGCCTGGCCGTCGCGCAGCTCGACCGCGATGACGAACAGGTCGTGGAGGGCGCGCCCGCAGTGCTCACGCAGGGCGTGCCGGCGCGCGAGAGCCAGCGCCGCCAGGTGGACCTCCCGCGCCTTCCGGTAGAAGCCCCTGCGGTAGAACAGGTTCCCGAGCCCGAGCACCGCGATCGCCTGGGTCTCGCGGTCGCGCTTCCGGCGGGCCGCGGCAGCGGCGTACTCCAGCCACACCTCCGCCGCGTCCCAGCGGGCCAGGTCGCGGGCCAGGCGCCCGGCCTCGTACGCCTGGCGGGCGTCCTCGGGCTCGCACAGCCCCGCGGCCGCGGCGAAGTAGAACCGGGTCAGCGGCCGCCCCCCCTCGCCCGCCCACGCCGCCACGCGCCTGCAGGCGTCCGCCACGGCGCGGGCGTCCGCCGCGGCGGGGTCGGCGAGCAGGCCGCGGATCGTCTCCAGCGCCCCGGCGAGCACCGGCTCCCGTCCGGCGAGGGGGCGGAGCTGCTCCGTCCGCCGCTCCGCCGCGCCGTCGCCGAACATCCCCGGGGCGCGCCGCTCACGCGGCGTGGCCGCCCAGTCGCCGACGTTGCGGTACGACTCCCAGAGCACCAGCCCCCACTCCCCCGCCACCCCCTCCTCCAGCATCGCGGAGCCCCGCACCCGCTCGCCGGGGTGCAGCAGGGGGACGGGGATGCGGGGAGGGCGCGGGCTGCGGCTCCGGGAAGGGCGGGGATGGCGATGGTTCATCGGCGGGGCTCCATGGCGGGGCTGTCCCGGCGGCTCGCGGGACGACTCGACGGGGCGCAGGACATCTATGGTAAACGTGGGGGCACTCACACGCCATAGCTGGTATCGTACGTCCATTATACGACACATATCTCGGCACGAGGAAGTGGACGCCGGCGGGCCCGGGGGCGCGCACGGTCCGTGCAGCGTCCGGCCGCAGTTTGCAACCCGGAGCACGCTCCGATCGTCCAACCCTGGGAGAGCGATGGCATACGCGGTGATCCAGTTCGTCGAGGGCGGAGAGCGGAGGGCGACCCTCTGCCGTACCACCGGGGGGGAGCCCACCGGCGCGGCCGGGGTGATGGACGCCCTCAGCGCCTTCATCGAGGAGTCCTCGCCCACCATCCTCCGCCAGGGCTCCCCCGGCGCGCTGCACATGGCGATGCTCTTCGTGGCGCGGGAGCGCGAGGCCGGGCGCCCCGTCCGTGTCATGGGCGGCGAGGGCGAGCTGGGGATCACCCCGGACGAGGTGCAGGCGCTGGAGGGCGACGGCTACTTCTACGAGGTGCACTTCGGCCGGCCCGGGGAGCGCTCCATGCCCCTGGTGCTCCAGCACTCGCTGGACTCGCCCCGGCGGCAGCGGGACGGCTGAAGCGCCGGGGCCAGGGCCTCGCCGCGGCAGGGCTTTTGCGTTGGGAAACATACACTTGCGTCACGCGGGGGAGCACCTTCCCCCCCGACCCTCGACACCGCAGTCCCAACCGATGAAATCGACCCTTGGATTCGCGGCGCGTGCGCTGGCCGCCCTGGTCCTGGCGGCCGCCTCGGCGCTCGCCCCGGCGGCGGAGGCCGCCGCCCAGGCGCGGTACCCCGTGAGCAGCGCGTCCAGCGTCGTCCGGCTGCCGCGCACCTCCCCCGGCCTCTCCGCGGGGCGCTACGTGGTGGTGATCGACCTGGACACCAACCTGCTGCACTTCACGCGCGACCGGCGGGTGCTCTGGTCCGCCCCGGTGGGGACGGGGACCGGGCTCCGCCTGGACGGGCCGGACGGGGAGTGGGATTTCTCCACCCCCAACGGGATCTTCCACGTGCAGTACAAGGAGGAGAACCCGGTGTGGATGGCGCCGGACTGGTACTTCGTCGAGAACAAGCTCCCCGTCCCGCCGCCGAACGACCCCAAGCGCCGCTTCCCGGGCGGGCTGGGCGCCGCGGCGGTCTACATCGGCGAGGGGCTCGCCATCCACGGCACCGACAAGCCCGAGCTGCTGGGGCAGCGCGTCTCGCACGGGTGCATCCGCCTGCACAACCGCGACGCGATCCGCCTCTTCCACAACGTGCAGGTGGGGACCGAGGTGGTCATCACCGGCGGCGGACGCGCCCTGCGCTCCGCCGTGGAGGACGCCGGCGAGAAGAAGGTGGTGTGGGACCGGCGCCCCGCCGCCCCGAAGAAGGACGAGTTCCTGGAGTACCTGGAGGGACTCCCCACCGGCGAGCTGCTGTACACCCTGGACGACGAGGTCCGCGGCTCGCGCTACGCCACGCAGATACGCTGGCCCGTGGTGGCGGCGACGCTGCTGCGCCGTGGCGTCAAGGACGGCGACCGCGAGGCGCTGCGCGGCCTGCTCCTGCAGTACGAGACGGTGCGCGGGACGCGGACGGGGCAGGAGTACGCCACATTCCTGGCGGACGCCTTCGCCCGCGGGCCCCGGCAGACGCTGGAGGTGCTGGCCGCCCTGGACCGGCGGGACCGCGCCGACCTGGCGGAAGCGATCGTCGACGCGGCCATGACGCTGTACCCCGGCGACCCGGGCGGACAGGTCGCCCCCTGGCCCACCCGCCGGATCCCGCGCGAGGCCGCGGGCCGCCTGGGCGAGCGCGGCTGGGACGCCATCCACGCCGCCGAGCTCGACTACCGCGACCGGCACGGGGTGGGCGCCCTCCGGAACGCCCGGTAGCGCGCCCGGCTCCCCGCCCGGCCCCGTGGCCCTCCCCCGCCCGGGGGAGGGCCTTTTCGTCTCCCCCTGCACGCCGCCCGGTTCCTCCCGCGCCCCGGCGCCGGCCTGCACGGGATTCCCCCACGGCGCGGGTCCGACAGAAGGGCCCCCGCCGCGCGGCAAGGAGGCGGGAGATGAGCAGGCGAGTGATCGCCCGGCTGGCCCTGCTGGCGGCGGTCGTTCCGGTGGGGATCGCCTGGAGCGCAGAGGTCGGTGGCGGCGGCGGGGCTGGAGTGCGGCAACGGGACCATGAACGGGCACCGCCGCAAGGCGCTCCAGGCGGACGCGAGCCCGAAGATCACGTACCGGATCGCCTCGTACGATGTGGCGGCCGACGGCAGGACGAAGCTGAACGGCCCGCTGAACATCGCCGGGACCGCCGGCCGGTCGGCATCGATCCCGAGGCGCGGAAGGCCACGGACGTCCGGTTCGACGGCTTCAGGGAAGCGGCGCTGCGTAGCGCCAAGGGGCTGTTTCCGCGGGGCTCGCCTCCGTTGGGCCCCGTTGTTTGTGGCCGTACGGAGCCGCAGCCCG
>DATABU010000183.1:0-2268 GCA_036259415.1 Longimicrobiaceae bacterium | reverse complement strand
CTCGGGAGGAGCGCTACGTGGGGCCGCGCACGCCGACGGAGGAGGTGCTGGCGGGGATCTGGGCGGAGGTGCTGAAGGTGGAGCGGGTGGGGGTGACGGAGAGCTTCTTCGACCTGGGCGGCCACTCGCTGCGGGCGACGCAGGTGGTCCTGCGGGCACGGCAGGCATTCGCGGTCGAGCTGCCGCTGCGGGCGCTCTTCGAGGCGCCCACGGTGGCCGGGCTCGCCGGCCGCATCGAGGCGCTGCGCAACGTGGGCGCCGCGCTCGCGCCGCCCATCGAGCGGGTCCCGCGCGACGAGCCGCTGCCGCTGTCCTTCGCACAGCAGCGGCTCTGGCTGGTGGACCGGCTGGAGCCGGGCAGCCCCGCCTACAACGTGCCCCACGCACTGCGCCTGCGCGGCGCGCTCGACACGCGCGCGCTGCGGGCCAGCCTCGACGAGCTGGTCCGCCGCCACGAGACGCTGCGCACCACCTTCGCGGAGCGCGGGGAGGAGCCGGTGCAGGTCATCCACGCGCCCGCGCCCGTGGAGCTGGAGGAGCTGGACCTGCGGGAGCAGCCGTCGCCGGAGCGCGAGACGGCGGCCGAGCGCCTGGCGGCGCAGGAGGCGATGCGGCCGTTCGACCTGGCGTGCGGGCCGCTGCTGCGCTGCACCCTGCTGCGCCTGGCGGACGACGACCAGGTGCTGCTCTTCACGCTGCACCACATCGTCAGCGACGGCTGGAGCCGCGGCGTGCTCGTCCGCGAGGTCTCGGCCCTGTACGGCGCCTGCTCGCGCGGCGAGGAGTCGCGCCTGCCGGAGCTGCCGGTGCAGTACGCCGACTTCGCCGTCTGGCAGCGCAACTGGCTCACGGGCGACGTGCTGGAAGCCCAGATCGGCTACTGGAAGGCGCGCCTCGCCGGGGCGCCCCCGCTCCTGGAGGTCCCCACCGACCGCCCGCGCCTCCCCGGCCGGAGCGCCCGTGCGGAGAGCCACGGCTTCCGCATCCCGTCCCGGGTCTCGGAGCGGCTTCGCGAGCTCTCCCGCAGGGAAGGGACGACGCTCTTCATGACGCTGCTGGCCGGCTGGCAGGCGCTGCTGGCCCGCTACGCCGGGCAGGACGACGTGGTGGTGGGGAGCCCCATCGCGGGGCGGAGCCGGCGCGAGGTCGAGGGGCTGATCGGCTTCTTCGTCAACATGCTCGCCCTGCGGACCGACCTTGCCGGCGACCCCACCTGGATGGAGCTGCTGGGCCGGGTGCGCGGGGCCACGCTGGGGGCGCTCGACCACCAGGAGCTGCCCTTCGAGCGCCTGGTCGACGAGCTGTCGGTGGAGCGGAGCCTGACCCATTCGCCGGTCTTCCAGACGGTGTTCACCCTCGACGTGGTCGACGGGGAGGGCGAGCAGCTGGAGCTGGGAGGGCTGGGGCTGGAGCCGTTCGGCCGGAGCGAGCACGCCGCCAAGTTCGACCTGGACCTGCTCTTCGCGGACGCGGGCGGGGAGCTGGACGCGGCGCTGGTTTACCGGGCGGCGCTGTTCGACGCGGAGACGATCGCGCGGATGGCGGGGCACCTGCAGGTCGTGCTGGAGGCCCTGGCCGCCGATCCCGCGCGGCGCATCTCCGAGGTCTCGCTGCTGCGGGAGGGTGAGCGGGCCCAGCTCCTGGCCGGGTCGCGCGCGGAGCCCCCGGAGCAGGCGCCGGCCTGCGTGCACGAGCTGGTCGCGGCGCAGGCAGCGCGCACGCCCGGGGCGCGGGCCGTCGCCGGGCGCAGCAGGGCGCTCGGCTACGCGGAGCTGGAGCGCCGCTCCAGCCAGCTCGCGCACCTGCTCCGCTCGCGTGGCGTCGGCCCGGAGACCCGGGTCGGCATCTGCCTGGAACGCGACGTGGAGATGCTGGTCGCGGTGCTGGGCGTGCTCAAGGCGGGCGGCGCCTACGTGCCGCTGGATCCGTCCTACCCCGCCGAGCGCCTGGCCTACACCCTGGCCGATTCCGGCGCCTTCCTCCTCGTCTCCCGCGGCCACCTGCTGGAGACGATGCCGGTACTCGAGGCGGAGGCCGTCTGCCTGGATCGCGACGAGCAGGCGATCGGGGCCCAGCCGGACGTGGCACCCGAGAGCGGGGCCGGCCCGCGCAACGCGGCGTACGTCGTCTACACCTCCGGCTCCACCGGGCGGCCCAAGGGCGTGGTCGTGGAGCACGCGGCGCTCGCCAACACGCTGCTCGCGGCGCGAGAGACCTTCGGCCCGGCCCCGGGCGAGGTGACGCCGGCGCTGGCCAGCTACGCCTTCG
>DATABU010000182.1:0-1800 GCA_036259415.1 Longimicrobiaceae bacterium | reverse complement strand
GCCGCTCCCAGCAGCTCCAGCTCCGAGAGCGGCAGGTCCGCGTCGGCGGCGACCTGCTCCAGCACGGCGAGGTAGTGCCCCGCCATGCGCTCGATGGTCGCGGCCTCCCACAGCTCGCTGCGGTATTCCAGCCCTCCCCGGCTCTCCTCCCCCACCTCTCCCAGGCTCAGCATCAGGTCGAACTTCACCGCCGACCCGCCGCGCTCCAGCGCTTCCACCCCCGCCCCGCCCAGGCGCAGCTCCCCCTGCTCGTTGTTCTGCAGCGCGAACATGACCTGGAAGAGCGGCGACTGGCTCAGGCTGCGCTCCACCCCCAGCTCCTCGACCAGCTTCTCGAACGGCAGCTCCTGGTGCTGGTACGCCCCCAGCGTCCGCTCCCGCACCTGCCGGAGCAGCTCCCGGAAGGTGCGATCGCCGGAGAGGTCCGCGCGCAGGACCAGCGTGTTGACGAAGAAGCCGATCAGCCCCTCCACCTCCCGACGGTTGCGGCCGGCGACCGGGGTACCCACCAGCACGGCGTCCTGTCCCGCGTACCTCGCCAGCAGGAGCTGCCAGGCGGCGAGCAGCGTCATGAACGGCGTCGCCCCCTCGCGCCGCGACAGCGCCCCCAGCTCCGCCGCGGTCCCCGCTCCCACCCGCAACGGGACCCAGGCCCCAGCGTCGCCCGGCACGGCGGGGCGCGGCCGGTCCGTGGGCAGCTCCAGCAGCACGGGGGCGCCCTCCAGCTGAGCGCGCCACCAGCCGACGTGCTCCTCCAGCACCTCCCCCGAGAGCCAGGCCCGCTGCCAGGCCGCGTAGTCCGCGTACTGCACCGGCAGCTCAGGCAGGTGCGCCTCCTCCGCGCGCAGCTCCGCCGCGTAGAGCGCGGAGACCTCGCGCACGAGCACCTCCATGCTCCACCCGTCGCTGACGACGTGGTGCAGCGTGAAGAGCACCGCCGCCTCCTCCTCGTCCAGGCGCAGCAGCGTCGTGCGCAGCAGCGGCCCCCGCGCAAGGTCGAAGGGCCGCCGCGCCTCCGCCTCCGCCAGCCGCTGCGCCTCGCGCTCCCGCGCTCCGGCCGGCAGGCCGCGCAGCTCGACCGTGGGCGCCTGCACCGGGGCCGGCGGATGGATCACCTGCACGGGCTCGCCGCCGCGCTCCTCCAGCGTGGTGCGCAGCGCCTCGTGCCGACGCACCACCGCCGTGAGCGCCAGCCGCAGCGCCCGCGCGTCCAGCGCGCCCGAGAAGCGCAGCGGGTACGACATGTTGTAGGCCCAGCTCCGCGGCTCCATCTGCTGGACGAACCAGAGCCGCCGCTGCGCGAAGGAGGCCGGCAGCGGCGCGCCGTCACGCGGCAGCGGCACCAGCGCCGACGCCCTGGCCGCGGCCCGGGCAGCCGGCCGCTGCCGCAGCAGCTCCTGCAGGGCGGCGCGGCGCTCCGGGGAGAGCTGCGCCAGGCGGTCGGAGATCCCGCTCATCGGGCGCCCTCCAGCAGCTTCAGGATCGCTTCGTCGGAGAGCTGGTCCAGCCGCTCCATGGCCTCGGCCAGTTCCCACTCCTCGACGTTGGCGCTGCACGCCGCCTCCACGCGCCCGGCCAGGCCGGCCACCGTGGGCGCCTCGAAGAGCGCCCGCAGCGGCAGCTCGATGCCGAATGCCTCCCGGACCCGCGATATCACCCGCGTCGCCCGCAGCGAGTGGCCGCCCAGGTCGAAGAAGCTCTCCGTCACCCCCACCCGCTCCACCTTCAGCACCTCCGCCCAGATCCCCGCCAGCACCTCCTCCGTCGGCGTGCGCGGCCCCACGTAGCGCTCCTCCCGAG
>DATABU010000181.1:0-5348 GCA_036259415.1 Longimicrobiaceae bacterium | reverse complement strand
GCCCCCGGTCCGAGGGACCGGGGGCGGCCGTGGCTCGCGGGAGCGCGGGTGCCCGTCCGGCGGCTCCCGGCGCCGTGCCGGGGATCTTCCTGCTCCACACGCGGAAAACGGGTGTTTGACACGTCACGCGACGGCGTGTAGAATCCGGCGCGTCTTCCCGAGGCGCGGGCGCCCGCCCGCGCCGTCCGCCCCGCCGGCCTCCCCGGCTTCCCTACCGGTCCACTCCTCCCCACCCCCATGCTCCCGATCCGTCCGTTGTCGCGGGCCCTCCCGGCCCTCGCGCTGCTCCTGCTCTCCTGCGTCGCCGATTCTCCGACTCCCGTGGGTCCGGAGCCCGAGCCGGACGCCGTCCCCGTGGCGGTCGCGGCGACCGCCGGCACCGCCCAGACCGGCGTCACGGGGGCCGCCCTGGGCTCCCAACTGGTGGTCAGGGTCACCGACGCGAAGGGGCGCGGCGTCGCCAACGTGGCCGTGGCCTGGGCGGTCAGCCCGGGCGGCGGCACGCTCGCCTCGGCCTCGGGCGCCACCGACGCCGGGGGCGAGGCGAGCGCGCAGTGGACGCTGGGCACCGCGGCCGGGACCCACACCGTCACCGCCACCGTCGCGGAGCTCCCGCCCGTCACCTTCTCCGCCGAAGCGGCTCCGCCCCTGCCGGCGAAGCTGGAGGCCGCCGGCGGCGAAGCGCAGACCGGGGACGCCGGAGCGCCGCTCGCCGACTCGCTGGCCGTGCGGGTCCTCGCTGCGGACGGGCGCCCCGTGCCGGGCGTAGCGGTGTCGTGGGTGGTCAAGGGCGGAGACGGTGCTCTGGACGCCGCCGCCACCACCACCGGCGACGGGGGCATCGCGAAGGCGCGGTGGACGCTCGGCAGGGCGGCGGGCGCGCAGACCGTGGAAGCCGCGGTGGCCGGCCTCTCCGGGTCGCCGGTGGCGTTCCGGGCGACGGCGCTGGCGGGGAGCGGTGCGGCGCTGTCACGCGTCAGTGGCGACGGCCAGAGCGCCACGGCGGGGACGGCGCTTCCCGCCCCGCTGGTGGTGCGGGTGGCGGACGCGCTCGGGAACCCTGTCGCGGGGGCGAGCGTCACCTGGATGGTCGCGTCCGGCGGGGGCTCCGTCTCGCCCGCGGTCTCGACCACGGACACCGAGGGCCTGGCGCGGGCGGCCTGGACGCTGGGCTCCACCGCGGGCGCCAACTCCGCCACCGCGACGGCCGCCGGCGCGACGGCGGGCTTCTCCGCGTCGGGGACGGCGGGACCTGCGGCGAAGCTGGAGCGGGTCGCGGGGGACGGACAGAGCGCAGCGGCGGGGAGCGCCCTCCCGGCGCCCCTGGTGGTGCGCGTCACCGACGCGCACGGCAACGCCGTGGCGGGGGCGGCGGTGGGCTGGGCGGCCACCTCCGGCGGCGGATCGCTCGCCCCGGCGGCGCCCACCACCGACGCGGAGGGCCGCACGAGCGCGTCCTGGACGCTGGGCGGCGCGGCGGGGGCGAACGCCGCGACCGCTTCGGTGGCCGGGGTGGGGACCGTGTCGTTCACGGCGACCGCCTCGGCTCCTGCCGGCAACTCCCTCTCGCTGGCGAAGGCCGCGGGGGACGGGCAGGCTGCTGCGGCGCAGACCTTTCTCCCCGCGAAGCTGGTGGTGCGGGTCGTGGACGCGAGCGGGAACCCGGTGCCCGGCCTCCAGGTGACCTGGTCACCGGGCGCGACGAGCGGGTGGCCGTCCCCGAACCTGTCGGGCACGGACCCGGACGGCCGGGCGAGCACCACCTGGATAGTGGGCTCTGCCGGCGTGAACACCATGACGGCCTCGGTCGCCGGAGCCTCGCCCGTCACCTTCACCGCCACCGTGAGCGAGCAGGGGCCCGGGCTGACCAAGGTGAGGGGCGACGGGACGACGGCGACGGTCGGAACCCCCGCCGACTGGCTGCACGTCCGGCTCAGGGGTCCGGACGGCCAGCCGGCCGCGGGTGCGCCCGTCTCGTGGGCGGTGACCTCCGGCGGGGGGAGCCTCCGGGTGGCGAGCGGCCCCGCAACCAACGAGAACGGCTTCTCGGAGGCCCAGCTCACGCTGGGGCCGGTCGCAGGGCCGCAGACGGTGTCGGCGACGGCGGGCGGCTCGACCGTCGTGTTCACCGTGACCGGCAGGCCCGACGTGCCGGCGCGGGTCGTCCTCGTGAGCGGCGGCGGCCAGGCCGCGACCGCGGGGACCACGCTGCCGGAGCCGGTCGTGGTCCGCGCCGTGGACAAGCACGGGAACCCCACGCCCGGGGAAACGCTGGACTGGGGTCCGCTGGGCCTGCCGAGCTCGCTCTCTCCGAGCCTCACCGTCACCGGCGCCGATGGAACGTCGAGCAGCCGGTGGACGCTCGCAGCGCAGCCGGGGCCGAACGAGGGACGGGCCAGCGTACGGATGCCATACGCGGAGCACGCCCGCTTCACCGCAACGGGCGACCCGGTGCCGGTGGGGCCGGTGGCGTCGGTGGAGAAGACGGCCGGGGACGGGCAGACCGGAGAGGCCGGCCTCCAGCTCCGCAGCGGGATCCAGATCCTGGCGCGCGACGCGGAAGGCAGGCCGGTGGAGGGGGCAAGTGTCACCTGGACCGCTTCGTCGGGCGGCGAGGTGATGACGGGGACGTCGACCGTGACCAGGGCGGACGGAAGAGCCGTGGCCCTTTGGAAGCTCGGGCCCTCCAGCGGGCCGCAGACGCTGACGGCGACCGTCGGCGGGATCTCCGCGACCTTCACGGCCACCGGCGTCCCCGGGTATCCGCACAGGCTGGCCGCGGCGGCGGGCGACGGGCAGACGGGGCCGGTCGGAACGAAGCTGCCGGAGGCGCTGGTCCTGCTGGCCACGGACCAGTTCGGCAACCCGGTGCCGGGCGCGGAGATCAGGTGGTACGTACAGTCCGGCGATGGCGGGACCATCACCCCGGCCTCCGGCGTCACCGGGGCGGACGGCACCGCCGCGGCGAGCTGGACCCTCGGCTCCAAGGCGGGAGCCTGGATGGCGGGCGCGCACGTCGGGAGTGGCTGGCCTTCCGTCCTCTTCACCGCGACCGCACAGGCCGCCTCCGTGGCGACGGTGACCGTGTCCCCCGCGTCGCCCACCGTGCAGCAGGGCTCCCCCGTCCAGCTGGCGGCTACCCCCCGGGACGCGGCCGGGAACCCGCTCGCCGGCCTGGCCGTCGCCTGGACCAGCTCCGACACCGCCATCGCCACCGTGAGCGGCTCCGGCACCGTCACCGGCGTGGCGCCGGGCACCGCCACGATCACCGCCACCATCGAGGGACAGAGCACGACCGCCACCATCACGGTCGCCAGCCCGGCGCCATGACCGTCGCTCCAAGGGCTGCCTCCGGCAGCAGCAGGGCCCCGCCCGCCACGCGGCGGGTGGGGCCCTTCTCACCCGGGGCGGGCTCCCCCGCCCTACCCGCCGAGCAGCTCGGAGAGGGTGTAGATCAGCAGCCCCGCCAGCCCGCCCACCAGCGTGCCGTTGATGCGGATGAACTGAAGGTCCTTGCCGATCTGCAGCTCGATCTTGCGCGAGGTGTCCTCCGCCGGCCACGCCTGCACCGTGGTGGAGATCAGGTCCGCCACCTCGTGCCGGTACTGCTCCACGATGTAGAGCACCGCGCCCTCGATCCACCGCTCCACCTTCTCCAGCAGCTCGTCGTCGCCCTGGAGCGACTCGCCGAAGGCGGTGACCCCGCGCTCCACCCGCTGCCGGAAGCCGGACTCCGGGTCGGCGTTGTGGCGCAGCAGCGACGCCTTCATCTCCCCCCAGAGCGAGGCCGAGTAGCTGCGGACCGTGGGATGCTGCAGCACCTCCTCCTTGAGCGCCTCCCCGCGCGCTATCATCTCGGGCGAGCTGTTCAGCTTCTCGACGAACTCCTCCATGGCCTCGTTGAAGCGCGCGCGCAGCGGGTGCTCCGGGTCGGCGCTGACCTCCTGCAGCGTGTGCTCGATCCCGGCGACCACCCTCTGGTAGATCTTGTCGTCCACCGCGGTGGGGAACCACCAGGGCGTCTCCTCCCCAATGCGGCTGCGCAGCACGTCGCGGTTCTCGTCCAGCACCCGGGCCACCAGGCGCAGCGCCGCGTTGAGCAGCTCCTGGTGCCGGTTCTCCGCCGTCACCACCCCCAGCACACGGCCCATCAGCGGCGCCACCTGCGTGCGGCGGACCCGCGTGGTGATGCTCTGGTCGATCAGCTCCTGCACGTCCTCGTCGCGGAGCACCTGCACCAGGCCGGCGACGGCCGCCGAGGTGTGCTGCGACAGCGTGTGCGCGTTCTCCGGGCGGGCCAGCCACTCCGCCATCTTCCGGGCCGCCCCCACCGAGCGCAGCTTGGAGACGATGACCTCGCGCGAGAGGAAGTTGCTCTGGACGAACCGCCCCAGGCTCATCCCGATCTTGTCCTTGCGGGACGGGACGATGGCGGTGTGGGGGATGGGGATCCCCAGCGGGTGGCGGAAGAGCGCGGTGACCGCGAACCAGTCGGCGATCCCGCCCACCATCCCCGCCTCGGCGGTGGCCCGGACGTACCCCAGCCAGGGGTAGCGCTCCTCCAGGATCCTCGCCGCGACGTAGACGAAGGCGGCGACCACCAGCAGCCCGCTGGCGCGGCGCTTCATCCGGTCCAGCTGGACCCGCTTGGCCTCCTCGTCCTGCAGCTGCGGTACCGCGAGCTCGTGTCTGTCCATGCGTTCCCGGCGGTGAGCGATGCGCCCTTCCGCGGTGCGGCCTCGCAAACTCCTCGCCGCCCCTGCGGGTGCGACACGATAGGCCGCGGGCCCGCCCCGCGGAACCCCCCTTGCACGATGGGGCTTTCGTATCTAATCTGTCGGATATGATGCGATGCTCATCATGGCCCCCATCCGCACTCCCGGCCACCCCGCCGGGACGGGGCGGAGCCGGCGGGCGCGATCCCTCACCGCTCGCAAGGAGATCCACCGATGGCTGAGATGGGACGGTACTGCAAGGCGTACTACGCGGCCGACTTCCGCAAGTTTCCGGGCTGGAAGGAGAACACCTCCAGCCTGCGCAAGGAGCGGCAGGAGGTGAACGGCAAGGAGGTCGAGGTGGAGCGCACCGAGATCAAGGACGACGACATCCTGTACCTCCAGGAGAACTTCGTGGTCACCGACGGCATCTTCAAGGACGAGAACGTCGTCTTCGACGAGGTGAGCCCCGAGTGGGAGTCGTTCTGCAAGGGCGAGCTGGCCTTCGAGATCCCGGACTACGCCCGCGACGAGGAGCCCGCCCCGGTCGAGTCCGCCACGGCCGAGTCCGCCCCGCAGTCCTGAGCCGGCACTCCAGGCCCGGACCCCCGGCGGGGGCTCGCCCAGGCGGCG
>DATABU010000180.1:0-1665 GCA_036259415.1 Longimicrobiaceae bacterium | reverse complement strand
CTTGCAGGGAGAGGGGGCCGGGGGGTGAGGGGGTCCCGCCCCCGACTGGGGGCCTGCGTGAGGGATGCGAGCGCGAAGCGGCGAGACCCGCCGGCACCGCAGTTCAGAGACACTGCGCGGGGCTCGCCTCCGTTAGCGGGCGTAGTGTGCCCGCTTACGGAGCCGCAGCCCGACCCGAGCGCCAGCGAGGGGCACGCCCAAACCCGCAGTTCAACGCGACGCCGCGATCCGCTCCAGCCCCGCGTCGATCTCGGCGCGCGGCACCCAGCGCCCGCGCACCATCACCCCGGCGATGCGGGACACGTTGCCCACGTCGCGCAGCGGGTCGGCGTCCAGCAGGAGGAGGTCGGCGCGGTGCCCGGGGGCCACCATGCCGAAGCGGTCCGACCCGGCGAAGTACTCGCCGACGCTGCGGGTCCCGGAGCGGAGGATCTCCCAGGGCGTCATCCCGGCCTCCGCCATGCGCCGCAGCTCGCGGTGCAGCGAGAAACCCGGCACGGAGAACTGCTGCGGGGCGTCGGTGCCCATCAGGATGCGCACCCCGCCGCGGTTCAGCGCCCCCAGGACGGCCATGCGGTTGGCGATCACGCGGCGCCCGGCGGCCCGGTCGGCCTCGGGCGCCGCCAGGCGCTGCTCGTGCGCCTGGACCCAGGCGTCCACCTGGTTGCGGGGCATGTAGCGCAGCTCGGGGAAGGCCCGCAGCGAGTCCAGGTCGGCCACGCCGTACAGCACCTCCCAGAGCGCCATGGTGGGGACGATCCAGGCGCCGGCCTCGCGGGCGCGGCGCACCACGGCGGCCACGGAGTCGGGGTGCAGCTCCGCGTCCCCCCCCAGGTACTCGACGAACCCGTCCATGTGGTCGAAGGTCTCCTGCCCGGCCTCCAGCGCCCGCAGGAGCCCCACGTCCTCGGGGACGTGCCCGCCGAAGCGGATCCGCTCCGCGCGGGCGGCGCGCGCCATGGCGTCGTACTCCGCCCGGGTGAGCCCGGGGTGCACCTTGAGCAGGTCCCACCCCTCGGCCTTCTGCCGCCGCACCATCTCCGCGGCCTGCTCCGGCGAGGTCACCGAGTTCCCGTTGAAGCTGGGCCCGGCGAGGTACAGGGTGGGGGACAGGATCTCGCCGCGGTTCGCGCGGGCGCGGAGATCCAGCTGGCCGGGGGCGCCCAGCATCCCCCGCACGGTGGTGATCCCCGAGGCGAGGTAGAGGAAGAGCACGTCCTCGGTGTACTGCGCCGGCGCGCCGGGCGCCGGGACGTGCCCGTGCATCTCCGCCAGCCCGGGCATCAGGAAGCGGCCGCGGCCCTGGACCACGCGGGCCCCGGCGGGGACCCGGACTCCGCGCTCGGGGCCGACCTCCACGATGCTGTCGCCGTGGACCAGCACCGTCTGGCCGGGGAGGGCGCGGCTGGTGTCCATGGGGAGCACGGTCACGCCCACGAAGGCGGTGACCGGCTCGGCGGGGGCGGCGCCCTGCGCGCGCGCCCCGGCGGCGGCCGGGAGCAGGGCGAAGGCGAGGAGGACGGCTGCGCGGCGTCGGATGGAGCGCATGGCGGAGCGGGGCGAGGGTGGCGGTGGAGGGTGCGCCGTGGCGGACCCGTACCGGCACAAGATCGGGCGGAGGCGGGCGCCGGTCCAGCCTGGTGGGACGAATGGATACGGCGACGG
>DATABU010000179.1:0-1614 GCA_036259415.1 Longimicrobiaceae bacterium | reverse complement strand
TGGTGGCGTCGTCCAGCCGGAAGTGCCCGGTGCCGTAGAGCACCTTGAAGTTGGCGACCGGGTTCTGGTCCACGATCGCCAGGTCGGCCAGCATCCCGGAAGCACCAGGCCGAACTCCGGCTCCCGACCCGTCGGCCGGCTCAGCTCCTCGGTCCCGCAGAGCGTCGCGCCGCGGACCGCCTCCAGCGGGTGGAAGCCCGCCTCCTCCAGCCTGGGGCGGCGAGCTGCGCCCCGGCGCCGGCCACGAGCGCGAGCAGGGCGGCGAGCACGGTACTGCGCGCGGGGAGCTGCGGCATCGGTCGTCGGGGTGCGGGGTGGAGAGCGGCGCATCGGACGGGCAGAATACGACGCCCGCGGCGAAACGGGAAGCGGTCCCGGCCGCCCTTGCCCGGCCCCGCCGCCGGGGCGACGTTCATGGCCCGACTGAACCCGAACCCGACCGTGTCATCGTGAAGGCCATCATCTTCGACGCCGGCAACACCCTGGTCTGGCTGGACCACCCGTTCCTCGTCCAGCTCCTCCGGGAGCAGGGCGTGGAGGCCACCGAGGAGGAGATCGCCGCCGCCGAGTACGGCGCCAAGCGCGTGCTGGACGAGCAGGTGCGCAGCGGCGCCGCGGGGACCGACGAGAGCCGCGGCCGGGTCTTCTTCCGCGAGATCTTCCGGCAGGTCGGCCTGGCCGACGACCGCTTCGGGCCCGTGTCGGAGCGGCTCTACGCCCGCCACGCCGAGCGCAACCTGTGGAGCAGCGTGCGCGAGCGCACCGCCGAGACGCTGGAGGAGCTGCGCCGCCGCGGGTACCGGCTGGGCGTCATCTCCAACGCGGACGGGCGGGTGGAGGCGCTGCTGGAGTCGGTGGGGCTGCGGCCGCACTTCGAGTTCGTGATCGACTCGGCGCGGGTGGGGATGGAGAAGCCGGACCCTCGCATCTTCCGCATGGGGCTGGAGCGGCTGGGCGTCGCGCCGGAGGATGCGGTCTACGTGGGCGACATCTACGAGATCGACGTGGTGGGCGCGCGCCGGGCGGGGATGGCGGCGGTGCTCATCGACCCGCTCGGGCGCTGGACGGAGCTGGACTGCGACCGCGTCGCCGGGATCCACGAGCTCCCCGCCTGGCTGGACGGGGCCGCGTGACCGGGAGCGGCGGCGCCGACTGGTGGGACGGGTACTTCGACCGCGACTTCGTCCGCATCTACCGCGACTTCCTCACCCCGGAGCGCACCCTGCGCGAGGTGGAGGGGGTCCTGGAGGTGCTGGACCTCCCTCCGGGCGCGCGGGTGCTGGACCTCGCCTGCGGCTGGGGGCGGCACTCCGTGGAGCTGGCGCGCTCCGGCTTCCGGGTGACGGGGATCGACCTTTCGCCCACGCTCCTGGTGCGGGCGCGGAAGCGGGCCGGGGCGGCCGGGGTGGAGGTCGAGTGGGTCCGGGGCGACATGCGGGAGCCGGGGAGGGCGGGGGAGTTCGACGCGGTGCTCTCCCTCTACTCGTCGCTCGGCTACTTCCTCTCCGACGAGGAGGACCTGCGCGTGCTGCGCGGCGCGCGCGAGGCGCTCCGGCCGGGCGGGACCTTCCTCCTGGAGACCATGCACCGCGACCACGTGGTCGGCGGCTTCGC
>DATABU010000178.1:0-13381 GCA_036259415.1 Longimicrobiaceae bacterium | reverse complement strand
CGAGCAGGACCGGACGCTGTGGGACCGTGAGCAGGTCGCCGAGGGGACCGCGCTGGTGTCGGAGGCGCTCACGCTCGGGTCGGTAGGCGCCTACCAGCTCCAGGCCGCGATCGCCGCCCTGCACGACGAGGCGCCGAGCGCCGACGGGACCGACTGGCCGCAGATCCTGGCGCTGTACGGCCTGCTCGAGCGGATGTCCGACAACCCCGTGGTGTCGCTGAACCGCGTGGTCGCCGCCGCGATGGTGGAGGGGCCGGAGGCGGGGCTGGAGATGCTGGAGGCGCTCGACGCCGACCCGCGCATCGCCGGGCACTACCGGCTCGACGCGGTCCGCGCGCACCTGCTCGAGAGGGCCGGCGACCGCGCGGGCGCCGCCGCGCGTTACCGGGCCGCGGCGGAGCGCACTGCGAGCCTCCCGGAACGGGACTACCTCCTGGTGCGGGCGGCCCGGCTCGACCGGGGAGGGCGGGAGTAGCCCGCGGGCGGAGCCGAAAAGGAGCGGGCCGGGTGGAAGCCACCCGGCCCGCGTCCGTGCCCCGCGATCGGCCGCGCTACGCGGACCGGGTCCGCCGGCGCCCCCGCCAGCCGGAGAGCGCCGGGAGCAGGTCGCCGCGGGGCAGCAGCCCCAGGGCGGCCAGGATCGCGTGCAGGCTGCCCGGGCCGATGGTCTCGTCTCGGGACGCTTCGGGACGGCTATTCTTCAAGGCGGTCATGCTTCAGCTCCTTTTCGGTTCGCGATGGGGTCCCTCGTCGGTACCCTACGGTCCTTCACGGTCGGGGGTTTCATCCCGCCGGCGCACAGGATAGCGCAGGCCGGGCGCGGGAACATGGGTCATCCCACCCACGGCGCCCGCGCCTCCCCGCGCGGGTCCGCATCCTGCTCACCCGCGGCGGACCGGGAAGCGCGAACGCCGGCCGGCGGCACGAGGCGCCCGCCGCCGCGCCGATCCCACGAGCTCGCGGAGGCGATCATGGAGACGCTGGAGGACACGCCCCCCGCCGCCGGACCGCGCCGGGGGAGCCGGTGAGCGCGGCCGCACCGCCGGCGCTCCGCCGGGAGCTGGGAGTGCTGGACGCCACCGGGATCGGCTTCGGGGCGATCGTCGGCGCCGGCATCTTCGTGGTCACCGGCGTGGCCGCCGGGATCGCCGGCCCGGCCTTCCTGGCCGGCCTCCTCCTGGCCGCGGTCGCGGCCACCTGCAACGCGCTCAGCTCCGCCCAGCTCGCGGCGGTCTACCCGCAGTCGGGCGGCACCTACGAGTACGGCTACCGGGTGCTGGCGCCCTGGGCGGGGTTCGCGGCGGGGTGGATGTTCCTGGCAAGCAAGCTCTCCGCGGCGGGCACGGTGGCGCTCGGCCTGGCCGGGTACCTGGACGCGCTGGTGCCGGGGATCCCCCCGCGGGCGGTGGCGGTGGGCGCCATCCTGGTGTTCACCGCGCTCAACTACTTCGGCGTGCGGCGCTCCAGCCGGGCCAACCTGGCCATCGTGGCCGTCTCCCTGGGCGCGCTCCTGCTCTTCGTCGCCTCGGGCCTCCCCGCGTTCCGGGCCGCGAACCTGCGGCCGTTCGCGCCGGCGGGGTGGCGCGGGACGCTCCAGGCAGCGGCGGTCCTGTTCTTCGCCTACACCGGCTACGCGCGGGTCGCCACCCTCGCCGAGGAGGTGCGCGAGCCGGAGCGCACCATCCCCCGCGCCATCGGGCTCACCATCGGCGGCGCCGTGCTCCTCTACTTCGCGGTCGCCGTGGTGGCGGTCGGCTCGGCGGGCGCGCCCGCGCTGGCCTCCACGGCGGCGCCGCTCCACCTGGCCGCGCGCTCCTTCCCCGTCCCCTGGATCGCGACCGTGGTGGCCGTCGGTGGCGTGACGGCCATGCTGGGGGTGATCCTCTCGCAGCTCCTGGGGCTCTCCCGGATGGGCTTCGCCATGGCGCGCCGCGGCGACCTCCCCGCCTGGCTGGAGCACGTCCACCCGCGCCACGGCGTCCCCGGCCGCGCGGTGCTCCTGGTGGGGGCGATCGCCGCCGTGATCGCCGCGACGGGGACGCTGCGCGGGGTGGCCGCCGCGGCCTCGTTCACCATCCTGGTCTACTACGGCATCGCCAACGTGGCGGCGCTCCGGATGCCCCGCGAGGCCAAGCGGTACCCGGACGCGGTCCCCGTGGTCGGCGTGGCGTCCTGCGCGGTCCTGGCGGCGTCGCTGGCCCCGGCGACCGTCCTCACCGGGACCGGCGTCCTCGCCGCGGGCTTCGTGCTGCGCTGGCTGCTCCGGCGCCGGACGGCGTGAGCCCGGCTGCGTCCCGGCAGGTCGGAGGAGGCCGGCGGCTCGGAGTTCCGGGACGCGACGCCGGGCGACATCCGCAGGATCGTGGCGAAGCACCTCTGACCCGCGCCCGGCGGACCCGGGCGGGCCCCCGCAGGTCGGAGTAGAGGCGCGGCCCCACCGGTAGAGGCAGGGCTCTACCCGGAGGAGGCACAGTTCCCGACACGGGCGACACAAGAAGAGGCGATAAGAAGGCACAAGAACAACCGCGACAACAACTTACACGGACATGCGGAATCGGGCACGGAGCGTGCTTTTCGAGGGGACGCTCACCCGTAACCTGTTTCCCGCACCCCGCCGCCCGGCCATGCCCTTCAGATCGTCCGACCCGCACCGGGGCGTTTCGCCCGGGCTCTCCGCGGTGACGATGCGCGCCGCCTGCGACCGCGAGTTCCGCTCCTCGCTGCTCGCGGACCCCCACGCGGCCATCCGCGCAGCGTTCGGGATCGTGCTGCCCTCCACGCTGCGCCTGCGCTTCGTGGAGAAGCCCGCCGGCCTGGACATGCTCGTGGTCCTTCCCGACCTGCTCCAGGACGGGCCGCTCTCCAGCGGCGAGCTGGAGCGGGTGCCCGGCGGAGCCGGCTGCGTCCTCTGCGCCGTGCAGGAGTGGTCGGACGGCGCCGTGCCGGCCCTCGTCTGATCCCGCCCGAAGCCCCCCTCACGGAGCGAGCCGCATGCCCGACGCCTTCGCCGTCCCGGCGCCCTTCCGGCGGATCTGCCGCGTGGTCCTGCCGCTCGGTTGGATCGCCGCCGCGTCCGCCGCGTCCGGACAGGAGCCGCACCCCCCGGGCCTCACGCTGGACGCCGTGGTGCGGACCACCCTCGAAGCCAGCGCCGAGGTCCGCTCCGCCGAGGCGGGCGTCCGCCGGCAGGAGGGCGTCCTCCAGGAGGCCCGGGGCGCCTTCGACCCCCGGCTCAGCACGGTGCTCTCGGCCCGGCGCGTCCAGGACCCCTCCCAGGCCGGCGCCGCGGACGCGCCCGTCGCCAGCAGCCTGGGGATGGAGTACGGCGTCGCGGTCGACCGGCGGCTCCGCTCCGGGATCGTGCTCGCTCCCCAGGTGTCCGTCTCCCGGACCGAAGCGCCCGGCACCGACCTGCTCGCCCGCAACCTGGCCACTGCGAGCCTCGACGTCCGGGTCCCCCTGGGGCGCGGGCGCGGCGGCGGGGTGGCCGCCGCGCAGGTGACCGCCGCGAGGGGAGCCCACGCGGCGGCGGCCGCCGACCTCCGCCACCGCCGCGACGAGAGCGCGCTCCGCTCCGTGGAGGCGTACTGGGGCTACCTGGCCGCCGTGCAGCGGCTGGACGTGCTCCGGCGGGCGGAGACGCGCGCCGCGCGGCTGGTGGACGAGACGCGCAGGCTGGTGGAAGCGGACCAGCTCCCCGCCGCGGACCTGGTGCGGGTGGCCGCCAGCCTGGCCTCCCGGCGGGCCGCGAGGATCGCCGGGGAGCAGGGGCTGACCACGGCCCGCCAGGCGCTCGGGCTGGCGATGGGGATCCCGGCCGACTCGCTCGCGACCCTCCCCCCGCCGGCGACGCCCTTCCCCGCGCCGGGCGGCTCCGCGCCGGACTCGGTCCCCTCCGCCCGGGCCGTCGTCGCCGAGGCGCTCCGGGCCCGGGACGACCTCGCGGCGGTGCGCCGCCGGCGCGAGGCCGCGCAGACCCTGCAGCGGGGAGCTCGCAGCGAGATGCGCCCGCAGGTGGACCTGGAGCTCAGCCTGGGCTACACGGGCGCGGAGGACGGGGGTGCGCTGGACCGGATGCTCGCCCCGCTCTCCGGCCGGAGCGGGTTCCACGCCGGCGTGCAGCTGTCCACCGGCCTCGCCCTCGGCAACCGCTCCGCGGAGGGGATGGCGATGCAGAGCGCGGCCGACGAGCAGGACGCGGCCTCCGCCGAGCGGGAGCTCGCCCGCAGGATCGCGCTGGAGGCGGAGACCGCCACCCGGACGCTCGGGCGCTCCGCCGAGGAGCTGGCGCAGACCGCCGAGTCCGTGCGGCTGAACTCCACCGCGGTGGAGAACGAGCGCCGGAAGTTCCAGCTCGGCGGCTCCACCCTCTTCGACGTCCTCTACGCGGAGGACGGGCTCACCTCGGCCACGCTCGCCCACATCGACGGGGAGCTGCGCCACGCGACCGCGCTGGCGCGGCTGCGCTTCGCGGCGGGCTCGCTCGCGCCCGACGCGGGCGGCCCCCGGCGGGACTGAGCCGCCCCCCTCCTTCCCCCTCGTACCGGAGACCGGCGATGTCGGAGCGCAGGAACATCTTCCGCGAGGTGGCGCTGGAGCGCCTCTCCTCGCCCGAGCAGCTCGACCAGATGATGCAGGTGACCACCCGGAAGGGGTGGCTCGCGCTCGCCTCGCTGGGCGCCGTGCTGGCCGCGGCGCTGGTCTGGGGGGTCTTCGGGAGCATCCCGGAGCGGATCGGCGGCCCCGGGATCCTGGTCCGCAGCGGCGGCGTGTTCGAGGTGGCGTCCGAGAGCGACGGCCGCATCGCCGAGTTCGCCGTGCAGGTGGGGGACACCATCCGCGAGGGCCAGGTGGTGGCGCGGCTCGCCCGGCCCGACCTGGAGGAGCGGACCCGCCAGGCCAGGGCGCGCGTCGCGGAGCTGGACGCCCGCAGGCGGCAGCTCGCGGAGTTCGAGGTCCGCGACGCGGAGCTCCAGGCCGCGTTCCTGGCGCAGTCCCGCTCCAGCCTGCAGCAGTCCGTCGCCGCCTCGGAGGCGGCGCTGAGGGCTCTCCGCGACAAGGTCGCGAACGAGGAGCAGCTCGTGGCGCAGGGGCTGGTCACCCGGCAGTCGCTGCTCGCCACCGTCCAGGAGTACGAGCGGGTGAAGGAGAAGGCGCGCAGCGACCGGAGCGAGATCGCCCAGCTGGAGGTCCGCCGGCTCCAGGCGGAGAACACCAACCGCGTGGCGCTCCAGGAGGCCCGCTTCCGCCTGGACGAGGCCAGGCGCGAGCTGGCGCAGCTGGAGAGCGAGCGGCGCCTCACCTCCGAGGTGGTCAGCCCGTACACCGGGCGGGTGCTGGAGCTCATGGCCGAGCGGGGGAGCTTCGTGGCGCGCGGGCAGCCGGTCCTCAACGTGGACCCGGAGCGGACGGGCCGCTGGGACATGGAGGCCGTGGTCTACGTCTCCTCGGTGCACGGCAAGAAGGTGAAGCCGGGGATGGAGATCCAGATCGTCCCGTCCACCGTCCGGCGCGAGGAGCACGGCCACCTGGTGGGACGGGTCACCTACGTCTCGGCCTTCCCCGCCACCCGCAAGGGGATGCAGCGCGTGCTCAAGAACGAGCAGCTGGTGACCGCCCTTTCCGGCCCGGACGCGCCGTACGAGGTGCACGCCACGCTCGTCCCCGACCCCTTGAGCACCTCCCGCTTCCGCTGGTCCTCGGGCGCGGGACCCGCCATCGACCTGCAGAGCGGCACCCTCGCGGACGGCAGCATCGTCGTGCAGCGGCGGCGACCCGTCTCCATGCTGATCCCGCAGCTCCGCAGGCAGGTCGCGCCGGGGCCGGGAAGGGCCGCCGCCGCGGCCGGCGACGGCCGGGACCGCTCCTGACCCGCGGAGGCGCACGACCATGAACCAGCTCACCGAGCGCCTGAAGGCCGCCCTGCGCGGCGCGCTCCCCTCCCGGGCAGCGGCCCTCCGCCGGGTCCGGGTCCCCACCGTGCTCCAGATGGAGGCCGTCGAGTGCGGCGCCGCGGCACTCGCCGCGGTCCTGGCCCACCACGGGCGGCTCGTCCCCCTGGAGGAGGTCCGCATGGCCTGCGGCGTCTCCCGCAACGGGAGCAAGGCCAGCAACATGGTGCGGGCCGCGCAGGGATACGGGCTGGTGGCCCGCGGCTTCAAGCGCGAGCCCCAGGCCCTGCGCGGCATGCCCCTCCCCATGATCGTCCACTGGAACTTCAACCACTTCGTGGTCCTGGAGGGCTTCGGGCGGAACGGTCGCGTCCACCTCAACGACCCTGCCTGCGGCGCCCGGGTCGTCACCGACGAGGAGCTGGACCAGTCCTTCACCGGGGTGGCGCTCACCTTCGAGCCGGGCCCGGAGTTCGTGCGCGGAGGCGAGCGGCGCAGCCTGACGGCCGCCCTCGGGAGGCGGCTCGCCGGCTCGCAGGCGGCCCTCCTCTTCTGCGTCCTGGCGGGGCTGGCGCTGGTCGTCCCCGGGCTGATGGTCCCCACCTTCACCCGCGTGTTCGTGGACGACGTCCTGGTGAAGGGGATGAGCGAGTGGGTCCGCCCGCTCCTCCTCGCCATGGCGGCGACGGTCCTGGTCCTGGGCGCGCTCACCTGGCTCCAGCAGCGCTACCTGCTGCGGCTGGAGACCCGCCTGGCGCTGCAGACCTCGTCGCGGTTCTTCTGGCACGTGCTGCACCTCCCCGTACACTTCTTCGGCCAGCGCAGCCCGGGCGAGATCGCCTCGCGGGTGGCGATCAACGACCGCGTCGCCCAGCTCCTCTCGGGGGAGCTGGCAAGCACAGTGCTGCGCGTGGCCACCATCTCGTTCTACGCGGGGCTGATGGTGTGGTACGACGCCTCGCTCACGGCCATGGTGGTGGCGGTCGCCGCGCTCAACCTGGGCGCGCTGCGCTGGGTGTCGCGCAAGCGGATCGACCTGAGCCAGCGGCTCCAGCAGGACCGCGGCAAGGCGCTGGGCACCGCCATGGGCGGGCTGCTGGCGATCGAGACGCTCAAGGCCGCCGGCTCCGAGTCCGACTTCTTCTCCCGCTGGTCCGGCTACTACGCCAAGGTGGTCAACGCCCAGCACCAGCTCGGCCTCCAGACGCAGCTCCTCTCGCTGGCCCCGCCGCTCCTGCTGGCCGCCAGCACCGCGCTCCTGCTGGGGGTGGGCGGGTCGCGGGTGATGGAGGGGCAGCTGACCATGGGGATGCTGATCGCCTTCCACGCCCTCGCGCTCGCCTTCCTGGGCCCGGTGAACGGCCTGGTGGCCCTGGGAGGGACGATCCAGGAGGTGCGGGGCGACATGAACCGCCTCGACGACGTGCTCCGCCACCCGGCGCAGCTCCACGCCGGCCCCGCGCCCTCCGGCGACGACGACCGTGCACCGGCGGCCAGGCTCACCGGCGAGGTGGAGCTGCGCCGGGTGTCGTTCGGCTACAGCCGCCTGGAGCCGGCGCTGATCCAGGACTTCAACCTCAGGCTGCGGCCGGGCAGCCGGGTGGCGCTGGTGGGCGGATCGGGGTGCGGCAAGTCCACGGTGGCGCGGCTGGTCGCCGGCCTATACGAGCCCTGGGCGGGGGAGATCCTCTTCGACGGCGTCCCACGCGCGGAGGTCCCCCGCGACCTCCTCACCCAGAGCCTGGCCGTGGTGGACCAGGAGGTGTTCCTCTTCGAGGGCACGGTCCGCGACAACCTCACGCTCTGGGACTCCACCGTGCCCGAGCCGGACCTGGTCCAGGCCGCCCGGGACGCCGGCATCCACGAGGACGTCAGCGCCCGCCCCGGCGGCTACTCGGCCACGGTGGAGGAGGGCGGGAGGAACCTGAGCGGCGGGCAGCGCCAGCGGATGGAGGTGGCGCGGGCGCTGGTGGGCAACCCCTCGGTGCTGGTCCTGGACGAGGCCACCAGCGCGCTGGACCCCACCACCGAGATGCGGATCGACGACAACCTCCGCCGCCGCGGCTGCACCTGCCTGATCGTGGCGCACCGGTTGAGCACCATCCGCGACTGCGACGAGATCGTCGTGCTGGAGGGCGGCAGGATCGTGCAGCGCGGCACCCACGAGGAGCTCAGGGACGCCCCCGGGCCGTACGCGGCCCTGATCGCGGCCGAGTGACGACACACCCCCCCAGCAGGATCCCCATGATCGCGCGAAGCCACATCGAGATCTTCCCCGCCGCCGGCGCGGTGCGCGAGGCTGGCGGCGACCGGCCGCTCCTCCTGGAGCCCGGCCGGGTCTGGCTGGTGCTCGCGGGCCGGGTGGACGTGTTCGCCACCCGCGTCCAGGACGGCCAGGCCGCCGGCGGGCGGACCCACCTCTTCCGCGTGGAGTCCGGCGCGCCCCTCTTCGGGATGGGGACGGACGCGGACACCGGGACGGGGCTCCTGGCCGTGGGCGCGGCGGGGACCCGTCTGGCCGAGATGGGCCTGGAGGACGTGCGCGCGCTCGCCGCCTCGCCGGGGAGGCACGCGGCGGTGGCGGGCCTGCTGCACGCCTGGATCGAGCGCCTCTACGAGGGAGTGGCCGGAGTCTTCCCCCGGAGGGAGCTACGGGAGATCGGGCCGGGAGAGGAGGCCGACGCCGCCGGCGGCGCCTGCGTCCGGTCGAGCGCGCACGTGGCCTGGGCGGAGCAGCTCGGCGGCACGTCGCGCCTGCTGGGGAAGGCGGCGGGGGAGCTGGCCGCAGGCGAGCTGCTCCCGGTGTCGGACCGGGGGTGGCTGGAGGGGGGGGAGAGCTGCACCGTGCGCCTGATCCCCACCGAGTACCTCCTGGCCGGCGAGGTGGATGGCGGCCACGACCTGGCCTGGAGCGGCCTGGAGCGGCTCCACCGCATGGTCCTGGCGCTGGTCGCGGAGCGCGTGCGCGAGGCCGAGGCGGCCCAGCGGGAGCGCCTGCGTCTTCGCACGGAGACTCGCCACGCGGCCATGGACACCGCGCTCGGCCGCCTGGCCGCCACCCTCCCGAAGGGGACGGCGGCGGCGGGGGCCCCCGCGCGGCGAGGAGAGGACGAGCTGGTGGCGGCGTTCCGGCGGGTGGCCTCCGCGACGGGGATCGACGTGGAGCCCGCCCCCGGCTGGGAGGCGGTCCGCTGCCGGGACCCGCTGGACTCGCTCGCCCGCGCCTGCCGCGTACGCACCCGCCGGGTGGCCCTCCGCGACGGCTGGTGGCGGAGCGACGCCGGCCCCATGCTCGGCCGGATGGCGGAGGACGGGAGCCCGGTCGCGCTGCTCCCCTCCCCCCGCGGCGGCTACGAGGTGCTCGACCCGCGGGAGCCCGCGCCCACCCCCGTCACCGGGGAGACGGTGGGGTCGCTCGCACCCTTCGCGTCGGTCCTGTACCGCCCCTTCCCCGTGGCGCGGCTGGGGCTCTGGCAGGTGCTCCGGTTCGGGCTGCACGGCTGCGGGCGCGACCTGCTCGCGGTGCTCGGCGCGTCGCTGGCCGCCGCCGCGCTCGCGCTCCTCCCCCCGCTGGCGATCGGGGTGCTGTTCAGCACCGTCATTCCCGGCGCCGAGCGCGACCAGCTCCTCCAGGTCACCCTCGTCCTGCTGGTGGCCGCCCTCGCCGGCGCCGGGTTCGCCGCGGTGCGCGGCACGGCGCTGCTGCGCATCGAGGCGCGGGTCGGCGCCACGCTCCAGGCGGCGACGTGGGACCGGCTCCTCTCCCTTCCCCTCCCCTTCTTCCGCGGGTACTCCGCGGGGGACCTGGCGGTGCGGGCGATGGGGATCGAGGAGATCCGCCGTACGCTCTCCGGCGCCGTGGTCAGCGCGCTCCTGGGCGGCGCGTTCTCGCTGGGGAACTTCGTCCTGCTCTTCCACTACGACGCCGCGCTGGCGGCGCTCGCGGCGGCCATGGTGGCGGCGGCCATGGCCGTGTGCGTGGGGGTGGGGTGGCTGCAGCTCCGGCGGCAGCGCGCCGTGCTGCGGCTGCACTCGCGGACCTCCGGGACGGTGCTGCAGCTCCTCTCCGGGATCGCCAAGCTGCGGATGGCCGGGGCGGAGGTGCAGGCGTTCGGTCTCTGGGCGCGCCTCTTCAGCGAGCAGCGCGGAGAGCAGCTCCGCGCGCGCGCGCTGGGCAACTGGCTCGGGCTCTTCAGCGCGGTCTGCCCGGTGGCCTGCACGCTGGCGCTCTTCGCGCTGAGCACCCGCGCCACCGGCGAGCCGACCATCGGGACGGGGGCGTTCCTGGCGTTCATGGCAGCGTTCAACCTCTGCCTGGCCGCCGCGCTCTCCAGCGGGACGGCGCTGATCGCGGCGCTGGCCGCGATCCCCCTCTACGAGCAGGCCAGCCCCATCCTGCACTCGGAGCCGGAGGCGCACGCCGGGAAGCACGACCCGGGGGAGCTGACGGGCGCCGTGGAGCTGCAGCACGTCTCCTTCCGCTACGGAGCGGACGGGCCCCCGGTGCTGCGGGACGTGTCGCTCCGCGTCCGGCCGGGCGAGTTCGTGGCCTTCGTGGGCCCCTCCGGCTCGGGGAAGTCCACCCTCCTCCGCCTCCTCCTGGGCTTCGAGGCGCCCGAGGCGGGTTCCGTCTCCTACGACGAGCAGGACCTTGCCGGTCTGGACGTACAGGCGGTCCGCCGGCAGATGGGGACGGTGCTCCAGGACGGCACCCTGCTCTCCGGCAGCGTCTTCGACAACATCGTCGGCGCCGCCGCCGCCTCGCAGGACGACGCCTGGGAGGCCGCCCGCATGGCCGGCCTGGACGAGGACATCCGGCAGATGCCCATGGGGATGCACACCTACATCGGCGACGGCGGCAAGACGCTCTCCGGCGGGCAGCGGCAGCGGCTCATGATCGCCCGAGCGCTGCTCAACCGCCCGCGCATCCTGCTGCTCGACGAGGCCACCAGCGCGCTCGACAACCGCACCCAGGCCGTGGTGGCGGAGAGCTTGGCCCGCCTGGAGGCCACCCGCATCGTGGTGGCGCACCGGCTGAGCACGGTCATGGGGGCCGACCGGATCTACGTGGTGGAGGGCGGGCGCATCGTGGAGAGCGGCACCTACGGGGAGCTGCTGGAGAAGCGCGGCCTCTTCCACCAGATGGCCCAGCGGCAGCTCGCATGAGCCAGGGAACGACCGTGGAGGCCGTAGCGGAGCTGCGCGCAGGTGTGCTGCGGGCCCTGGGAGCCACCCCGGACGAGACCGACGAGCTCCTCCGCTACGGTGAGAACGTCTTCGACCTGGACGGGGCGCCCGGCCCCGGGGACTTCCCGCTCCCCGACGAGCCCTTCGTCGGTGCCTGGGAGGGGTACGTGGCCGAGGCGGAATCCCGGGGCGTCTTCCCGGTCCTCCGGGAGCGCCTGGTGCAGCTCCGCTTCCCGGTGCGGGCGGGGATCAGCGAGAGCGAGGAGTACCAGGCTGCGATCCGGCGCGGGATCGTGCCGGACGGCGAGGCGGAGGGACTCGCCCTCGAGGCGCCGGAGCGGCTGCGGCTCTTTCTCCACCCCACTGCGGCCGGGCGCGTCCCGGTGCTGGTGGCCGGGTGCCGCGAGGACTTCGTCGCCCTGCTGCGGGCGCTGGCGCGCCGCAACGAGCCGGACCCGGTGCCGACCTCCATGGGGGCGTGCACCGTGGGCGGCTTCGTCAACTGGGACCGGGTGGCGGAGCTGCGCCGGCGATTCGAGCGGGGGGAGCTGGACGCGGACGGAGCGTCCGACTGGGGCACGGCGTTCGCCTGGGTCCGCGAGCGGAGGGAGCTGTACCAGGACCGCTTCGTCCTGCTGGGCCCGGGAGGGTACAGCGGCGTCTCCGCGACGGATCTGGGCCTCACCGGGGACGAGTGGCTGCGCACGTCGCTGACGATCCGCCTGGAGCACGAGTGCGCGCACTACTTCACGCGGCGGGTGCTGGGCTCCATGCGCAACGCGCTGCACGACGAGCTGATCGCCGACTACGCGGGGATCGTGGAAGCAGCTGGGCGCTTCCGGGCCGACTGGTTCCTGCGCTTCATGGGGCTGGAGGACCCGTCTGGGTACCGGCCGGGCGGACGGCTGGAGAACTACCGCGGGAAGCCGCCGCTCTCCGACGGCGCGTTCGCCGTGCTCCAGAGCCTGGTCCGGAGTGCGGCCCGCAACCTGGAGGAGGCGGACCGGCGGCTGCGGTCCTCCTCGCGCGCCCACCCCCAAGTGCCAGCCGTCCTCCTGGCCCTCGCCTCCGTCGGCCTGGAGGAGCTCGCCGCTGGGGGCGGCGCCGACCGCCTCATCACCCGCGCCGTCGTACCGCACGGCTGAGTCCGTCGCTCCTCCGCATCTCCTCTCCCGTTCCGGATCTCGCCCCTCTCGCTGTACCCCCGCTGGAAGTAGGCACATACACTACCTGAGCAGCAGTGCTCAAAATATGGGCACGAGATATGCTGCGAAAGTCCGTCCCATAAGGAACGGTCGCATAGATTCGTAAAATAGCTCAGTGGCACACCGGTTGCGGGACGATTTCACGCCTCATTCGGCGGAGGACCTGCGGTAGATTCGGCTCAGATGTCTGGGAAACCCATGGACATGGCGCCAGCGCTCCCGGCTGCGGCGCCCGGGGAACGATCGCTCGAAATCTCGGATTCTGCGGAATCCTTCGGCGGCAGGGCGGCGCGCTGTGCGCGGCTCTCAGGGAGCGAGGGGAAGGACCTCATCGTTCCGCGGTTCACCCTCCTAAAAGGAGCGCAGCATGGCGGAGAACCTCACCCCCCAGATCCGGCCGGACGACCACAAGCTCCCCCAGAACCAGCTGGATGAAGAGCTCTCGGTCGAGGAGCTCGAGGAAGTTGCTGGTGGTGCTAATAGCATCGGTGAACCGATAGGGGACAACCTCAACTGCGGCGGTAACTGCCACTGCACCTGAGCGCGGGGATACGAGGCGGTGCAACCCCACCCAGTCGGACCGGGGGGGGTTGCACCGGACGGGAGTCTCGGTCGTACCTGAACGGACCTACTCTACCCCCGAAGCACCGCGCCCCGGGGTGGCCTGAAATCACTGGAGGTTCACGATGGAACCGACGATCGACATGCTCATGTCGCCGCATGATCGCACGCCAGATTCCGGTGCAGCTCCCAGTACTCCGCTGGTCCAGTTGCGCTGTAGCCCTAGACTGCGGTGGGTCCCCTCGCGCTACAATGCGCGAGCGATCGGAGATGATGGTCGGCTCATCCTGTGGAACACCTTCACCGGAGCGATCAGCGTCTTTCTCGCACGCGACCGAGAGGCGGTGGTCGCACACCTCTCGGCGACGGGCGTCACCACCCAGGACAAGTACACCCGGTACCTGACCAAGCGAGGGTTCCTCGTCCGCGACAGTACCGACGAGCTCGCGCGGTTCCGGTACCGGTATGCGCGGGACCAGTGGCGGACCGACGCGATGGAGCTCATCCTGCTGGCCAGCGAGGACTGCAACTTCCGTT